>NZ_JASNFO010000013.1:0-195405 GCF_032027725.1 Pseudofrankia coriaricola
AGCACACCACCCCCCCCCCCCCGGGGGGGGGGGGGGGGGCGGGGGGGCCGCCCCGCCCCCCCCCCCCGCCACCCCAGCTCTCGTTTGCCGCTGACAAGCCGGTCCCGGAGCAGGTCACGTCGCCCGCCGGCCAGCCTGCCGACCGTCAGCGTGGCGGACAAGGCGCGAGACTAGGAGCCGATCGAAACCCGGCTTGGCTGGTTTCCGGCGGGGGGGCGGCCGGCAGGTGTGGCACCGAAGCGGCACCGGGTGCAACATGACGGATTGCGGGCATGTGGTGTAACTCACCCACGGTTCGACCCGCCTGGAGGCGCCGGTGCGGCGAAGGCTGTCGAGGGGGTTGTGCATGGTGGCGACGAGAGTGGCCGCGGCGACCGGAAGCAGCCTGGCGTTGCTGGCGGAGCTCGCACGCGAGCGGGTGGGCGACAGCTCGCTGCTGGTGTTCGAGGACCAGCGCTGGACGGGCTCGGTGCTGGCGAGCCGGTCCAACCGGCTCGCCAGCGGGCTGATCAGCGCCGGCCTGCGGCCCGGCGACCGGGTGGTCGTGTGCATGGCGAACTGCCCCGAGGTGGGGATCTCCTACAACGCGGTCTGGCGGGCGGGCGGCGTCGTCGCCCCGGTGCTGTTCCTGATCGGTGAACCGGAGCTGCGGCATGTGCTCGCCGACAGCGGCGCCCGGCTCGTCATCACGACACCGGAGTTCCTGGCGAAGGTGCTCGGCGCGGCCAGGGGCATCCCCACAGTGACGGCGGTCGTGCTCGCTGGCGGTACCTCTGACGGCGCCAAGGACGACGGTGGCGGCAGCGACGGGGAGCCCGGCCCGGTGCCGCCGGTGCTCGACTTCGCCCAGCTCGAGGCAGGCGACGAGGCACCGCTGGTGGACACCTCGTCCGCCGAGATGGCCGCGCTGCTCTACACCGGGGGCACCACCGGGCGCTCCAAGGGCGTCGTGCTCAGCCATGACGCGCTGTCGGCCGCCGCCTGGGCCGCCCACCTCTCCCGGCAGCAGGACTCCCCGGATGACGGCCTGCCCCGGGTGGGCCTGTCGCCGCTCCCGCTCTCGCACGTCTACGGGCTCACCATCAGCGTCATGGGGCTGCACGCGGCCGGGCCATCCACGTCGGTGCTGATGCGCTGGTTCGACCCGGTCGGCTGGCTGACGCTCGTCGCCCGGCACGGCGTCCAGTCGAGCGCGCTGGTGCCGTCGATGGTCCGGATGCTGCTCGAGGTGCCGGTCGAGGAGTACGAGACCGGCAGTCTGCGCAAGGTCGTCAGCGGCAGCGCCCCGCTGCCCCGCGAGACCTCGCTGGAGTGGGCGCGACGGCTGCCGCACGCCACGCTGGCCGAGGGCTACGGCTGCACGGAGGTCGCGGCGATCGCCACGTCGACGCCGGGCAGCGCCGTGCGGCCGGGCAGCGTCGGGCGGCCGGCGGCCGGCGTCGAGGTGCGCGTCGAGCTGGCGGACGGGACGGAGGCTGCGACGGGCGGGACCGGCGAGATCTGCCTGCGCGGGCCGTCGCTGATGACCGGCTACTGGCATGCGCCGGAGGAGACCGCACGCGCCCTGCGCGGCGGCTGGCTGCACACCGGCGACGTCGGCCGGCTCGACGAGGACGGCTACCTCTACGTCGTCGACCGGATCAAGGATGTGATCATCCGCAACGGCTTCAACATCTACCCGCGCGACATCGAGGACGCGCTGCTCACGCACCCGGACGTGGTCGCCTGCGGCGTCGTCGGCCGGCCGGACCCGGCGCACGGCGAGGAGGCCGTGGCGTTCGTCCAGCTCGCGCCCGGCGCGACCGTGACGCCGGCGGACCTGGTGGCGTACGCGCGCGAGCGTATCTCGGCGGTCAAGTACCCGCGCGAGATCAGGATCGTCGACTCGCTGCCGCTCACGGGCGTCCTCAAGACCGACCGCAAGGCGCTGCGCGAGCTGCTCGACAACTGACGTCGAGGAGCGCCGGGGTCAATTCGGCACGGCCCTGACCAGGCACTTCCGTCAGGGTTCACGCGGGCCCTTACCAGGCACTTCCGTCAGGTTCACGCAGGCCCTTACCAGGCACTTCCGTCAGGGTTCACGCGGGCCAAAATCCTGGCCCGCCGCTGTCGACTAACCGACTGCCCGCTTTCGGCGCGCAATCCAGTCAGCCTACGATCGAATGTGAATTGTCGGATCGGCGCGGCGACTGGTGATCTTATGGATGATTATCGGGGTCAGACGGCTCTGATCACGGGCGCCTCGTCGGGGATCGGGCTCGCGCTCGCGGCCGGGTTCGCCCGCCGCGGGGCGGACATCGTGATCGCCGCGCTGCCGAACGAGAAGCTGGCCGCCGCGGCGGCCTGGCTGCGCGCGCGCCACCCGGTCACCGTCCACGAGATCGGGGTCGACCTCGCCTTCGAGGAGGGGCCGGACAAGCTGGCCGCGCAGGTCGCCGAGCTCGACCTCACGATCGACGTGCTGGTCAACAACGCCGGCTTCGGCGTCCACGGCAACTACCACACGCTCGACATGGAGCAGAACCATCGCGAGGTGATGCTTCTGTGCTCCGCCGTCGAGCGGATGACCCACCTGTTCCTGCCCGGCATGCTCGAGCGCGGGCGCGGCACGCTGATCAACCTCAGCTCGGTGCAGGGGTTCCAGGCCGTGCCGCACATGGCCGTCTACGGCGCGGCGAAGGCGTTCGTGCTGTCGTTCACCACCGCGCTGTGGGCGGAGTATCGCCGCAGCGGCGTGCGGATCCTGGCACTGTGCCCGGCGCAGACCGAGACGGACTTCTTCGAGGACCTCGGCTACCAGGTGGCCACCGGCGGGCGGATGCGCACGCCGGAGGAGGTCGTCGCCACCGCCTTCCGCGGCCTGCGGCGCGGCACGCCCTACGTGATCGACGGCTGGCAGTACCGGCTGTCGGCCAACGCCCCGCGCTTCCTGCCCCGGGGCCTCGTAGCCCGGATCACCGAGCGCGTCCTGCACCCGTCGAAGATGACCCGCCCCGCGCGCCCGCCCCGAGCGCGTCCCCTCGGCGATGTCGAGCGCGACGCCGCCTGAGCGGAGGCAGCCTCAGTCAACCCGGTGAGGGGCGAGGCGCTGTCAGCGGGAAGCGGCGGCGACCGAGGGGCGCGACGGGGGGGTCAGGTCTTTGGCGAGCTCGGCGAGCAGCTCGTAGGAACGGACGCGGTCGGCGTGGCCGTGGACGTTCGTCGTGACCATCAGCTCGTCGGCGCCGGTCGCGTCGAGCAGCCGCTGAAGCCCGGCGCGGACGGTCTCCGGCGAGCCGACGACGTGCGACGCGGTCGCCTGCCGGGCCGCGGACCGCTCCAGGTCGGTCCACGGGTAGGCGGCGGCCTCCTCAGGCGTCGGGTAGGCCGCCGGGCGGCCGGTACGCAGCCGCATCATCGTCAGCCGGATCGGTCCAGCGAGCCAGTCGGCCCGCTCGTCGGTGTCGGCGACCAGCACGGCGGTGGCGACCATCGCGTACGGCCGCTCCCGCCCCGGCGACGGGCGGAACGACGACCGGTAGAGGTCGAGCGCCGGAACCGTGTTCTGCGAGCTGAAGTGGTGCGCGAACGAGAACGGTAGCGACAGGATCCCGGCGACCTGGGCGCTGTAGCCGCTCGACCCGAGCAGCCAGATCGGCGGCACCTCGGCGCGTGGGAAGGCGCTCACCCCGTGCAGCCGGTGGCCGGCGGGGAACTCCGCGCCGGCGAGGAAGGTGGTCAGCTCGGCGAGCTGGTCGGGGAACTCGTCCTCGGTGAGGGCTCGACCCGTAAGGCGCCGTAGTGCCCGGGCGGTCGCCGGGTCGGTGCCGGGGGCGCGGCCGAGGCCGAGGTCGATCCGGCCGGGGAACATCGCGCCGAGGGTGCCGAACTGCTCGGCGACGACCAGCGGAGAGTGGTTGGGCAGCATGACGCCGCCGGAGCCGACCCGGATCGTCGACGTCGCCGCCGCGACCTGGCCGATCAGCAGCGCGGTCGCGGAGCTCGCGATCCCCGGCATGCCATGGTGCTCCGCCAGCCAGTAGCGGACGAAGCCCAGCTGCTCGGTATGCCGGGCCAGGTCGAGCGAGTTGTGAATGGCCTCGCCGGCCGTCACCCCGCTGCCCACAGGGACAAGGTCGAGCACGGACAGTGGCACCGGGAACGGCCCGGAAGACTGCGACGTCACGTCTGTCCCCAACCGCCAACCCGCCCCGGCCTCTTCCCGCGCCGGTCAGGTCGACAGGGCACGGCCGAGGAAGGCCAGCTGGGCGGGGAGCTGGCGGCGCCAGAAACCGAAGTCGTGACAGCCGGCGGGGAAGCCACGCTCGGCGGCGGCCAGCTCGTCGGCGAGCTCGTGGTCGACGCGGCTGAACGGGTCCGCGTGGCCGCAGTCGATCCGGTAGGCGACGCCGCGCGCGGGGCCGGCGCCGAGCACGCGGTGGTCGTCGAAGTCCGCCGCCGAGTCGAACGCGCCGGAAGCCGCGGCGCCGTAGGAGTGCCACACCGCCGGGCTGCTCGCGGCGACGGCCACCACCCGGGTCGGATGGCGCCGGGCGAGCAGCAGCGCGCCATACCCGCCCATCGACCAGCCGTACGCGGCGAACCGGTCCGTGCTCAGCCCCTGGGCGGCGAGCCTGGGCAGCACCTCGCCGAGCAGCATCGTCTCCGGGTCGTCGCCGTCCGCCCGCCGATGCCAGTAGGTCTCGCCGCCGTCGACCGCGGCGAGCGCGAACGGCGCCACGCCGGTGGCGGCCGCGGCCGCGAGAAAGGCCTGAGCCGAGAGCGGCCCGACGAGGGCTCGCGCCGCGTCACCTCGCCCGTGCAGCACCAGGCACACCGGCAGCGCGAGGCCGGCATCCTCGCCTGTCGCGTCGCCTCCGCCCGGCGTCTCGCCCCCGCCCGGCGTCTCACCCTCGCCGGCGGCGCGCGGCTCGTACCCGGGTGGGTAGGCGACGACCAGGTCGACCTCGCGGCGGCGGGCGGCGCTCCTGAACGACGTGACGCTGACCGGGCCCGGCTCGACCGCCGGCACGGCGCCCGGCTCGCCACAGCCCTCGACCGCCCGCACCAGCCGTTCCCGCCCCGGCAGCCAGCCCGCGTACACCGCGCCGCCGGCGGCCGCCGCCACCCCGGCCACGCCGGCGACCGCCCCGATCCCCGCGAGCACCACCCGCCGCCGGCTCGGCCGCCCGGCGGCCAGCCCGCGCCGCCGTTGCTCCAGGCTCGGCCGCGCCCGTGGGCCGTCCACCACACTCGGCCGCGCCCCAGGCCCGTCCGCCGGACCCGGCCGCGCCCCAGACCCATCCTCCAGACCCGGCCGCGCCCCAGACCCGTCCGCCGGATCCGGCCGCGCCCCAGACCCATCCTCCAGACCCGGCCGCGCCTCCGACCCGGCCGCCTCGCCCTCCACTTCCCCGGAAGCCATGTCCCGAATGTTCTCAGTCGCGCGCCCCAAAAACGCGGTTCTGGGCCGGTCATCCGTTCTGGATCGCCTCGCCGGGTCTGGCGGGCTACCGTGCCGACGTGGAGATCGGCGATGTTCAGCTGGTCTGGCTGGCGATCGGGGCCGTGGTCGGCGGCGGGGCGGCGCTCGGCGTCCTGTTCCTGCTGCGGACGGTCCGCACCCCCGCGGGGCTCGGGACCACCGCCGAGCGGGCCACGTTCGCCACCCTGCACACGGCGTCGCTCGCCGCGCCGCACCTGCGGGAGGGGCTCGGCCCGGCCGGCGCCGCGCGCGCCGTCCGCCACCTGCGCGCGCTGCTTGGCACATCGGCCGTCGCGATCACGGACTCGGCCAGGACGCTGGCCTGGGACGGCCCGGGCGAGTCGCGCCACCGCGCGGACGCCGTCCGTCATGCCGCGCCGGCACTCACCGCCGGCCGCGTCGCCGTCCTCACCGCGGGCCACATCCAGGCCGCCGCGGACGGCGCGGACGCCGGCGAGAGCGGGCCGGCCGGCGCGGCCCGTGGGAGCGGGCACTGCGACGATCCCGAGTGCCCGATCGGAGCGGCCGTGGTCGCGCCGATCACCAGCGGCGACGAGGTGGTCGGGGCGCTGCTCGCCTACGCGCCGGCGGTCGGCGCGGGGCTCGCGCGGGCGGTCGAGGAACTCGCCCGCTGGGTCTCCACCCAGGTCGAGCTCGCCGAGCTGGAGGCGTCCCGCACCAGGGCGGTCGAGGCGGAGCTGCGCGCGCTGCGGGCGCAGATCAGCCCGCACTTCATCTACAACTCGCTGGCCGCGATCGCGTCGTTCGTCCGCACCGACCCGGAGCGGGCGCGCGAGCTGCTGCTCGAGTTCGCCGACTTCACCCGCTACGCGTTCCGGCGCAGCGGCGAGTTCACGACGCTCGCCGACGAGCTGCGCAACGTCGAGCGCTACCTGGCGCTGGAGAAGGCCCGGTTCGGTGACCGGCTGGCCGTGCAGATCCTGGTCGCGCCCGAGGTGCTGCCGGTCGTCATCCCGTTCCTGGCGGTGCAGCCGCTGGTGGAGAACGCCGTCCGGCACGGCATCGAGGGGCGTCCCGGGGTCGGGCACGTCTCCCTCGGCGCGACGGACGACGGCGCGGCCGCGCACATCTGGGTCGAGGACGACGGCGCGGGCAGCGACCCGGAGGTCGTGCGCCGCGTACTCGCCGGAGCGCACGTGGGCGACTCGGTGGGCCTCGGCAACGTCGACGCCCGGCTGCGCTCGGTCTTCGGCGACGAATGCGGCCTGGTCGTCGAGACGGCCCTCGGCGCCGGCACCAAGGTCAGCTTCCGCGTCCCCAAGTTCGCGCCCGGAGTCCAGGTCCCCTAGCCGCGGCCGCGAGGCGGATCCGGCTATGGCTACCGGGCGCCCTGGCGGCTACTATTCGCGATCATGGGTGCGGGTGTCGCTTCCGCCCGGCCGGCGCCGCCGGACCCGGCCGCCGCCTTATCGGCCGCCGGGCCATCGGCCGCGTCGCCGCCGGCTCCGGGGCCGGGTGCGCTCGCGGTGCTGGTGGTGGACGACGAGGCGCCGGCCCGTGATGAGCTCGACTGGCTGCTGACCGCCGACCCACGGGTCCGGCTGGTGCGCACCGTCGACGACGGCGCCGAGGCGCTGCGGGCACTGGACGCCGAGGCGTTCGACGCGGTGTTCTGCGATGTCCGGATGCCCGGGCTCGACGGCCTGGACCTCGCCCGCGTGCTGGGCCGGTTCGCCGCTCCGCCGCAGGTCGTCTTCGTCACCGCGCACGAGGGGCACGCCGTCGACGCGTTCGACCTGCGCGCGACCGACTACCTGCTCAAGCCCGTGCGCCCCGACCGGCTGGCCGAGGCCGTGCGCCGGGTCGTCGAGACGATCCGCGCCGCCCGCCAGACGCCCGGAACGCTCGCCGCCATGACGCCCGCCCGGCCCGGCATCGCCCGCGCAGCCGGTTCTGTCGGCCCGTCGATCGAGGCACCGGCCGTGGCGGCCGGCCCGGCCGGTGGGCGAGCGGACGGCGGGACGACGGCCGCCGAGGACGAGACGTTCCCGGTCGAGCTCGGCGGCGTCACCCGGTTCGTCCACCGGTCCGAGGTGCGCTACGCCGTCGCCCAGGGCGACTACGTCCGGCTGCACACGGCCACCGGCGGCCACCTCGTCCGGGTGTCGCTTTCCACGCTGGAGGAACGCTGGGCGGCGGCGGGCTTCGTCCGGATCCACCGCAGCACCCTGGTCGCGCTAGCCCACGTGGACGAGCTGCGGATGGATGACGGCCACTGCACCGTCCGGCTCGGCGACCGGGTGCTGCCCGTCAGCCGCCGGCACACCCGCGCGCTGCGCGACCGGCTGGTCCGAGCGGCGAGCCTCACCCGTGCCCCCGGACGCCTCACCTGACCTGCCGGCCCCGAAGTCGGCGGCAGCGCCGCCGCGTCGGGTGCGGGTGACCAGTCCGCGGACCGCCTCCGCGCCGGGGTCCCCGGCGGATCGGCGAGGCCCGGGGGCCGTGCCGGATCGGCGACAGGGTTCCTGGCCGATCGGCGGCAGGGTTCCTGCCGGATCGGCGAAGCCGATCTGGGAGGTCGGCGATCGGGGAGGTCGGCGCTCGGGCTGGTCCGCTGGCAGATCCAGAGTGGCGGTGCGGGCGACGCGCGGCGCGGCCAGCCGGGACCTCGACGAGCAGACGGTCCTCGGTGACATCTACCTGCGTGGCCTGCTGCGCGACCAGCGGCGGCTCGCGATCGGCGTCCTCGTGGCGCTCGGGGTGGGGCTGGGCCTGCTGCCCGCGCTGTTCGCGTTCGTGCCCGACCTCGCCGGGACGCACGTCCCGAGGCTCGGAGTGGGCCTGCCGTGGCTGGTCCTCGGCGTCGTCGTCTACCCGGCGCTCGTCCTCGTCGCCAGGGCCTACGTGCGCGGCGCCGAGCGCACCGAGAGCGACTTCATCGACCTGCTGTCCGGGCGGCCGGTCGGCGGCGACCGGCCGCCGCCGCTGGCGCGCGTCCGCCGCTCGCCGCGCCGGCGGCGAACAGCCCGTCTGCTCAGGCTCCTCCGAGAGGCACGCGCGGGCCAGGAAGGCCGCGCGGGCGAGGAAGGCCACACGAGCCAGGAAGAGCACACGGGCCAGGAAGAGCATGTCGGCGAGGAGGTACCCGGGCGTAACAAGGTGCCCGGGGGCGGGGAGGCAGGCGGCGGCGCGGCCGGCGGCGGGCGGCCGTGACGGCGCCCGCCTGGCCGGCGGCGCTCGCCGTCGCCATGGTCTGCGTCGCCACCCTCGCCGTCGGCGCGCTCGGCCTGCGGCTGTCCCGGACGACGAGCGACTTCTACGTGGCCAGCCGTGTGGTCAGCCCGCGCTGGAACGCGTCGGCGATCGGCGGCGAGTACCTGTCGGCGGCGAGCTTCCTCGGCGTGGCCGGGCTCGTGCTCGCGGCCGGCGCCGACATGCTCTGGTACCCGATCGGCTACACCGCCGGCTACGTGGTGCTGCTGGTGCTGGTCGCGGCCCCGCTGCGCCGTTCCGGCGCGTTCACGCTGCCGGACTTCGCGGAGATCCGGATGGGTTCGGCGAGGCTGCGCCGGGTCGCCTCGGTGCTGGTCGTCGGGATCGGCTGGCTCTACCTGCTCCCACAGTTCCAGGGCGCCGGCCTCGCGCTGCGCGCCGCCACCGGCGCCCCGGCCTGGCTGGGCGCCGTGATCGTCGCCGGGGTCGTCGTGCTCAACGTGCTGGCCGGCGGGATGCGCTCGATCACCATCGTGCAGGCGTTCCAGTACTGGCTGAAGCTCACCGCGATCGCGGTCCCGGTGTTCTTCCTGCTGGCGGTGTGGTGGCGCGACGGTGCCCCGGCGGCGCCCGCCGACGGCCACCCGGTGACGGTCCGGCCGGTCACCGTCCGCCTCGTCGACACGGTCCGGGTCCGCGTCGACACCCCCACGACGTTCACGATGTACGGCGTCCTCAACGGACATCCGGTCGCGGGCCCCGTCCGGCTCGCCCCGGACGGGGTGCGGGACGGCTCCGGCCCCGCCGGCACCTCTGCCGAGGCAGACGCCACCGTGCGCGCCTCCGGAGGCGCGGGGCGGCTGCCTGCCCAGGCCGGGGAGACGGTCCGGCTGGGGACGGCGGGGACGGCGGTGCTCTCGGCTGGCAGCACGGTGACCCTGCCGGCCGGGACGCCGGTGCCGCGGGCCGAGGCGATCCTCAGCCGCGGCGGCACCGGCGCCGTACCGGCCGGTGCCGCCCGCCGCGACCACGCCCTCTACCGGACGTACTCGTTGCTGGTCGCGCTGCTGCTCGGCACGATGGGCCTGCCGCACGTGATCGTCCGCTTCTACACGAACCCCGACGGCGGCGGTGCCCGCCGCACGGCCGCGGCCGTCATCGGGCTGCTCGGCGCGTTCTACCTGTTCCCGCCGGTGTACGCGGCACTCGGCCGGGTCTACGCCCCGGACCTGCTGCTGACGGGGCGCACCGACACGGTGGTACTCGCGCTGCCGGCGCGGGTGCTGCCAGGGGCCGCGGGCGAGGCGCTGGCCGCGCTGGTGATGGGCGGCGCGTTCGCGGCATTCCTCTCGACCTCCAGCGGACTGACGGTCTCGGTCGCCGGGGTACTGAGCCAGGACCTGCTGCGCCGCCGCACCCGCACCGGCGTCGCCGGCTTCCGGGCCGGCGCGGTGCTCGCCGTCGCCGTGCCGGCGGCGGGCACGCTGCTGGCGACCCGGGTCGGCCTCGCCGACACGGTCGGCCTCGCGTTCGCGGTCGCAGCCTCCACGTTCTGCCCGCTGCTGGTGCTGGGCATCTGGTGGCGCCGGCTGAGTGTGGCCGGGGCGCTGTGCGGCCTCGGGATCGGCGGGCTGACAGCGACCTCCGCGGCGATGGTGACCATGCTCGGCTGGGCGCCCGCGGGGCTCGCGGGCGCGCTGCTGGCCCAGCCGGCCGCGTGGACGGTGCCGCTGTCGTTCGCGGTGATGCTGCTGGTCTCGCTGCGCACGCCCGCCACCGTGCCCGCGGGCGTCGGGCGGGTGCTGACCCGCCTGCACGTCCCCGAGGCGGTCCGCGCCGCCCGCGCCGCGCCGCCCGACAGCACGCCGGCCTTCGGCCTGTCGAGTCCGGCCGTCCAGCACGACCAGTCGGACGCCGCCCGTCACCCGTGAAGGCCGGCCGGCCCTGGAGGGCCGCTCGTCGGGGCGCCGCTCGTCGCGCGGAATCGACCGCTCGTCGCCCGGCCCGGCCGGCCGACCGCTCGTCGCGCCGCGCCGGCCCGCCGGGCGCCGGGTTCGCGCCGCCGACAGCAAGGTCCGCGCGGCGGGCTCCACCACGTCCGCACGTAGCCCTACGGTGACGCCCGTCACACCGATTGCCCGGCGTACCCCCAACGTCCGGGCCACACCGGGCCAGGGGCCGCGTGACCGCGAGGCGGAGACGTGGCCGGTGGCCTCCAGCGGAGTGGAGGCAGCCGCGTGAGCACCATCCAGTCATCCCCCGGCGAGGCCGCCCCTGGCGCGTCCGCCAGCGGGCCGGAGAGCTATCTCGACCTTCAGCGCAGTCCCGAGTTCGGCGAGCTGCGCCGCGGCTTCCGGCGGTTCGTGTTCCCGATGACCGCGCTCTTCCTGGCCTGGTACTTCCTCTACGTGCTGCTGGCCGCCTTCGCGTCCAGCTTCATGTCGCACAAGGTGGGCGGGAACATCAACGTCGGCCTGCTGTTCGGGCTCGGCCAGTTCCTGTCGACGTTCGTGATCACGGCGGTCTATGTCCGCTGGGCCGACCGCCGGCTGGACCCGGCGGCGTCCGCGCTGCGCGCTCGATTTGAGGGCACGCAGCTCGAGGGCACGCAGGCCGGGGGTGAGGCACGGTGAACCTTGCGGCTGACACGGTCGGCAGGCCGGCCGTCAACATCTCGATCTTCGCCCTGTTCGTCGTCGTCACCCTCGCGATCGTCATCCGATTCTCGCGGGCCAACCGCACCGCCACCGACTTCTACGCGGGCGGGCGCGCGTTCTCCGGCCGGCAGAACGGCATCGCGATCTCCGGTGACTACCTCTCGGCGGCGTCCTTCCTCGGCATCGCCGGCGCCATCGCCCTGCAGGGCTACGACGGGTTCCTCTACTCGATCGGGTTCCTCGTCGCCTGGCTGGTGGCGCTGCTGCTGGTCGCCGAGCTGCTGCGCAACACCGGCCGCTACACGATGGCGGACGTGCTGAGCTTCCGGCTGCGCCAGGGCCCGGTACGCACCGCCGCCGCCATCTCGACGCTCACCGTCAGCCTGTTCTACCTGCTCGCCCAGATGACCGGCGCCGGCGGACTGGTGAACCTGCTGCTCGGGGTCAAGGGCACGGCCTGGCAGGACCTGACGATCGCCATCGTCGGCGTCCTGATGATCGTCTACGTGCTCGTCGGCGGAATGAAGGGCACCACCTGGGTTCAGATCATCAAGGCCGTCCTGCTGGTGCTCGGCGCCGCGCTGATGACCTTCTGGGTGCTCGGCAAGGCCGGCTTCAACCTGTCGTCTGTCCTCGGCGACGCGGCCGCGGCCAGCCCCAAGAAGGACGCCGTGCTCAACCCCGGCGTCAAGTACGGCCTCACCACCACGACGAAGATCGACTTCATCTCGCTCGCGATGGCGCTGGTGCTCGGCACGGCCGGGCTGCCGCACGTCCTGATGCGGTTCTACACCGTGCCGAGCGCGATCCAGGCCCGCCGCAGCGTCGCCTGGGCGATCGGGATCATCGGGGTCTTCTACCTGTTCACGCTGGTGCTCGGCTACGGCGCGATGTACCTGGTCGGCGCGGACAAGATCAACGCGGCGCCAGGGAAGGTGAACTCGGCGGCGCCCCTGCTGGCCTTCGAGCTCGGCGGGACGCTGCTGCTCGGCATCATCGCCGCGGTCGCGTTCGCGACGATCCTCGCCGTCGTCGCCGGCCTCACCATCACGGCGAGCGCGTCGTTCGCGCACGACGTCTACAACAGCGTCGTGAAGAAGGGCGCGGCCGCGCCCGAGCAGGAGGTGCGGGTGGCCCGGATCACGGCGGTCGTCATCGGCCTGGTGGCGATCGTCGGCGGCATTCTCGCGAAGGACCAGAACGTCGCCTTCCTGGTGGCGCTGGCGTTCGCGGTCGCCGCGTCGGCGAACCTGCCGACGATCCTCTACTCGCTGTTCTGGAAGCGCTTCAACACCCGCGGCGCGCTCTGGAGCATCTACGGCGGCCTGATCTCCGCCATCGTGCTGATCGTCTTCTCCCCGGTGGTCTCCGGAAAGGCCGCCAACGCATCCATGATCAAGGACTCGTCGGTGGACTTCCACTGGTTCCCGCTGGACAACCCGGGGATCGTCTCGATCCCGCTCGCGTTCTTCCTCGGCTGGCTCGGCACAGTCACCAGCCGTGAACGGGTCGACGAGGCGAAGTACGCCGAGATGGAGGTCCGGTCGCTGACCGGCGCGGGCGCGGAGCGCGCGACCGTCCCGCCGCCCCGGTCCGAGGAGGACGCCCTACCCGAGCCGGTCTGACACCCCACGACCGCTCGGAGCCCGCGAACGCCGTAGACGTGAATGGGTGACGTGCAGCGGCGGGTGACCGTGCGGGCGCGGAGGCGCGCCTCGCGGAGGCCCGGCCCACGAGCGAAGCGAAGTGGGCCGGGCCGCAGCGAGGTCGCCGGAGCGCCCGTGAGCGGAGGAGGCGGACCTCCCAGATCGACTCCGCAAGCTCCGTCGATCCGGCAGGAACCCCGCGGCGCGGAGGTCCCTTGGGAGCGAAGCGAGTAAGGGGCCGGAGTGCCGTGCCCGCACGGAGCGAACCAGAAATACAGCTGTCGCGATCCGGACGATGCGCCGGAAGGTCCGGTCATGCGAACGTGACGGGCGCCACGGATCGCCGCCCGGTACCGGGACGGGTGGGTGAGCCGCGGCTACCGCACGACGGGCGGTGCGGACTCAAGGAGGAGCGCGGGATGGGCGACTACCAGCGGATCTACGAGCAGAGCATCGCCCGGCCCGAGGAGTTCTGGGCCGAGGCCGCACGCGCGATCGACTGGGCCCGCCCGCCGGAACAGATCCTCGACGCCAGCCGGCCGCCGTTCTACCGCTGGTTCCCCGACGCCGAGCTGAACACCTGCTTCAACGCGGTGGACCGGCACGTGGCGAACGGCCGGGGCGACGCGGTGGCCGTCGTCTACGACTCGCCCGTGACCGGCGCCCTGCGCCGCTACACCTACCGCGAGCTGCGTGATGAGGTCGCGCGCGCCGCCGGCGCCTTCGCCGCGCTCGGCGTCGGCCGCGGCGACCGGGTCATCGTCTACCTGCCGATGATCCCCGAGGCGGTCATCACGATGCTGGCCTGCGCCCGGCTCGGCGCGGTCCACTCGGTCGTCTTCGGCGGCTTCGCCCCCTCCGAGCTCGCCGCCCGGATCGACGACGCGCGCCCGACCCTCGTCGTCAGTGCCTCCTGCGGCATCGAGCCGACCCGGCTGGTCCCCTACAAGCCGATGCTCGACGAGGCGCTGCGCCTCGCAGCCCACCCGCCGGCGCGGTGCGTGATCGTCCAGCGGGAGCAGCAGCGGTGCGACCTGGTCGCCGGCCGCGACCACGACTGGGCGGACGTCGTCCCCGGTGCCGCCCCGGCGGACCCAGTCACCGTCGCCGCCACCGACCCGCTGTACATCCTCTACACGTCCGGAACGACCGGCCGCCCGAAGGGGATCGTCCGCGACAACGGCGGGCACGCCGTCGCGATGACCTGGTCCATGGCCAACGTCTACGACGTCGGCCCCGGCGAGACCATGTTCACCGCCTCCGACATCGGCTGGGCGGTCGGCCACTCGTACACCGTCTACGGCCCGCTGCTCGTCGGCGCGACGTCCGTCCTCTACGAGGGCAAGCCGGTCGGCACACCGGACGCCGGCGCGTTCTGGCGAGTGGTCGCCGAGCACGGGGCGAAGGTCGTCTTCACCGCCCCGACGGCGATCCGGGCGATCAAGAAGGAGGACTCGGCCGGCACGCACCTCGCCAAGTACGACGTGGGCGCGTCGCTGCGGGCGCTCTACCTGGCCGGCGAGCGGCTCGACCCGGCCACCTACGAGTGGGCGACGAGCATGCTCGGCGTGCCGGTCGTCGACAACTGGTGGCAGACCGAAACCGGCTGGCCGATCGCCGCGAACCCGCTGGGCCTCGAGCGGCTCCCGGTGAAGGCCGGCTCGCCGTCGGTCCCGATGCCGGGCTACGACGTCCGCGTCCTCGACCCGGCCCAGGCCCCCGCCGATCCGGGCCCGACTCCCGCGGCCGGCGTGGAGCTCCCGGCCCACACCGAGGGCGCGATCGCCATCCGGCTGCCGCTGCCGCCGGGCACCCTGCCGACGCTGTGGGGCGACGACGACCGCTACGTCTCGTCGTACCTGTCGACGTTCGACGGCTACTACCTGACCGGCGACGGCGGCTATGTCGACGAGGACGGCTACCTGTACGTCCTCGGCCGCACGGACGACGTCATCAACGTCGCCGGGCACCGGCTCTCGACCGGGCAGCTGGAGGCGGTGCTCGCGGCACACCCGGCGGTCGCCGAGTGCGCGGTCGTCGGGGTCGCCGACTCGTTCAAGGGCCAGGTCCCGCGCGGGCTGGTGGTCGTGAAGAGCGGCATGGACATCGACCCGGCGGTCCTCGCGGGCGAACTCGTTGCCCGGGTACGCGCCGAGATCGGCCCGGTCGCGTCCTTCAAGCGGGTCGACGTCGTCGCCGCGCTGCCGAAGACCCGCTCGGGCAAGATCCTGCGCCGCACCATGCGCGAGATCGCCGACGGCCGCTCACCGGCCATCCCGTCGACCATCGAAGACCCGGCGGTCCTCGACGCCCTGCGTCCCGTCTTGGCCCCCGACCCGGCCACCTGACCCCGACCACGGTTCTGTGTCAGCTCAGCCTGCCTATAGGCAGGCTGAGCTGACACACTTCGGGGCACCGCTGTCTGTGTGTGTTGGATGAGCAAGCCTATAGGCATGGTCATCTGACGCACTTCGCGCGTGGAGGGCGCCGGGCCTGTGACGGGCTCCAGGACGGGCTCCAGGACGGGCCAGGGCATTACCCCGGCCGCTCACGTTCGCCGGCCAGCGTCCGACTCAGCCGTGTGGGCATGGCTACCAGCTGTGACCTCGACGAAGCGGTCTGCCCGGGCTACTCGCCGACGGCGGCGAGGTAGTCGTCGGCCAGCTCGTCGAGGTCGTCCATCGGGTGGCCGAGCTCGACGCGGACGCGGCGGCGGCCGACGAGCAGAAGATCGATCATGAACTCGGGGACGTCGGCGTTCTCGCAGCGGTGGTAGCCCATGGTGAACCAGGTGTGCGCGTCGGCGAGCATCCCGCCCGCCTCCAGCGACTCGGCGACCGCGGAGTAGAGATCCGGGTCCTTACTGCGGCTGGCCTTCAGCTCGCGCAGCAGAGCCGCGGCGTCATCCTGCCGGCCGGCGCGCAGAAACGCGTCGTGCAGCCAGACCCGGGGATCGATCCCCTGGCAGCCGCCGTCGGCGATGGCTTCCTGGTAGCACCGGATCGCCGCGTCCCACTCGCCGGCGAGCCCGTGCTGGCTGCCTGCCTCGACGAGCAGCGCCGCACGGTTGACCTCCTCGCCGTGGCGCTCCGGCTGGCCGGCCAGTTCCTCGAACCGCGCCGCCGCGGCCCCATGCCGCCCGTCCCGCGCCGCCCTGGTCATGATCTCGTCAACATCGTCGTGACTGAGCATGCCCCATTCTCGCGACCGCCCCGCCACCACCGCACCGCAACCCCACGAGCCCGCACGGGAGCACTGTCCGATCCGGCCTCGTCCCTCATCCATGAGGACGCGAGCGTGCGCCCGGGCCGCCGTACGCGCATCTCAGAACGCGCGGTCAGAGCGCACGCGGCGGTCAGAGCGCACGAGTCAGAAGGCGCGGCTCAGAAGGCGCGGCCTTCGCCGCGGTAGGTCGGAACGGCCTGGATGGAGCCGTCGGCGTCGACGAGATGCAGCGCGTTGACGTGCTCGCACAGCTCGCCCGCCTTGGCGTGGCGGAACCAGACCCGGTCGCCGATCCGCAGGGTGTCGGCGGCCGGGCCGCGCAGCGGGGTCTGCACCTCGCCCGCCCCCTCCGTCCCGATCATCCGCAGGCCGGCCGGGTGGACCGGGCGGGGCACGCGGTCCGGACCGGCCGGGCCGGAGGCGATCCAGCCACCGCCGGCGACGGTGACGATGCCGGGCGCCGGGCGGCGCACCACCGGCAGCGCGAAAAACGCCGCCGGGGCGGGCGTGAACGCCTGGTAGATGTCGAACAGCGTCGGCCCGTACAGGCCGGAGCCGGCGGCGATCTCGGTGACGGCCGCCTCGGCAGTCGTCAGGTGCACGCTTCCGGTGCCGCCGCCGTTGACGAACTCCAACCCGGGCGCGACTTCCCGCACGGCCGCCACGGCCGCCGCCCGCCGCGCGGCGAGCTCGGCCATCGAACGTGCCTGCATCCGCCGGACCACCTCGGCCCGCGCCGACGCCGCCGCCCGCCGCGCGGGCTCGAGGCGGGGCGCCGAGCCGGAGCCGGAGCCGTCGGCGGGCTCGGCCGGCGGCAGGGGCGGGGGCGGTGCGTCGCCCATGCCGGCGATCTGCGCCTCGTACCCCATCAGGCCGACGAGCGCGAAACCCGGCCGGGTGGCGATGGCCTTGGCGAGCTCGCCCGCCTGCTCAGCGGTGTGCACCGGCGAGCGGCGCACACCGAGGTGCACCCGGCCGGCCGCCAGCCGTAGCGAGGCGTCCAGGTCTATGCAGACCCGCAGCGGCGGACGGGCCGCGCCGAGGACCGCGTCGATCAGGTCGAGCTGTTCCACGGAGTCGATCATCAGCGTCACCCGGCTCGCCGCGAGTGGGTGATCGGCGAGCGTGCGCAGCGCGGCCCGGTCGGCCGTCGGGTAGCCGACGACGACGTCGTGGAACTCCTCGGCGAGCCAGATCGCCTCGGGGAGGGTGTACGCGAGGATGCCGGCGAATCCGTCGGTCGCCAGCACAGCGCGCAGCACCGCCCGCGACCGTACCGACTTGCTGGCCACCCGGATCGGCTTGCCGGCCGCCCGCCGGACCAGGTCGGCCGCGTTCGCCCGCAGCGCCGGTAGGTCGACGACGGCGAACGGCGGGTCGAGCGCGGCGGTCGCCGCCGCGAGCCGGTCCCAGTCGGGCTGTGGCGGCTGTGGCGGCGGCTCCGCCTGGCCGGCTCGCGCCGGGACGGCCGGCCGCGTAAAGATCCCCACCAGGTTCTCCAGCGCTACCACATCCCTATCGTGTCCGCTGTCGGGCACGTTCGCCATACCCGCCCGACGGGAGCCGGATCACCCCACATCCGCCCAAGGGCGGGCAACTGATCGCGCGCACCCACCCCCGCGTCGCGCCGCGCGCGGGGTACGGGGAAGCTGGGGGCGGACATTCGGAGGTGGTCCGTGGGCTCTTCCGCCGGCTGGCGGCATACGCGGTCCGACGCGTCGGCGTCGTGGTCGAACTGGGCGGGTAACCAGGTGGCGACACCGATCGCGGTGGCGCACCCGACGGATGCCGACGAGGTCGCCGCGCTGGTGCGCAAGGCGCTCGACGACGGCACCAGGGTGCGCCCGATCGGCAGCGGGCATTCGTTCACGCCGGTCGGGCGGCCGGACGAGCGGACCATCCAGCTGGTCATGGACCGCTGCGCCGACCTGCTCGCGCTGGACGCGGGCAGCGGGCTGGTGACGGTCGGCGCCGGGATGACGTTGCGCCGTCTCAATCGGCTGCTCGCCGAGGCGGGGCTGGCGTTGACCAACCTGGGCGACATCGATCAGCAGACGATCTCCGGTGCGCTCGCGACCGGCACGCACGGCACGGGCGCCAGGTTCGGAGGCCTGGCCACCCAGGTGCGCGCGTTCGAGCTGGTGCGCGGCGACGGCACGATCGTGCTCTGCTCGGCGCACGAACACGCCGAC
Source organism: Pseudofrankia coriaricola (assembly GCF_032027725.1). NCBI lineage: Bacteria > Bacillati > Actinomycetota > Actinomycetes > Frankiales > Frankiaceae > Pseudofrankia > Pseudofrankia coriaricola. The sequence goes on from NZ_JASNFO010000013.1 coordinate 18,359, forward strand.
CTGTTCACCGCCGCGCGTGTGGGCCTGGGTGCGGTCGGCGTGGTGACGTCGGTGACGCTGCAGGCGGTGCCGCTGTTCGCGCTGCGCGCCGAGGAGGGCTCGGCACGCCTGGACGACCTGCTCGACGGCTTCGACGAGTTCCTCGGCGGCGCCGACCACGCCGAGTTCTACTGGTTCCCGCACACCGACCGGACACTGACCAAACGCAACACCCGCGCGCCGCTGTCCGACGGGCTCGATCCGCTGCCCCGGCTGCGTGGCTGGTTCGACGACGAGTTCCTGTCCAACCGGGTGTTCGGCATGGTCGTCGCCACCGGCCGCCGCCTGCCGCGCACGATTCAGCCCGCGGCGAAGGTCAGCTCCCGCGCGCTCGGCTCCCGCACCTTTACGGACGTGTCATACAAGGTGTTCACCTCGGAGCGGCGAGTGCGGTTCAAGGAGATGGAGTACGCCGTTCCGAGAGCGGAGCTGGTCGGTGTCGTCCGTGAGCTGACGAGCGCGTTGGAGACATCTGGCCTGAACATTTCATTCCCGGTGGAGGTCAGAGTCGCGGCGGCCGACGAGATCTGGCTGTCGACGGCGCAGGGGCGCGAGACCGGATATGTCGCGGTCCATGTCGACCACCGTACGCCGCACGAGGAGTACTTCGCGCTCGCCGAAAAGATCATGATGAGTGTGGGTGGCCGGCCGCACTGGGGGAAGCTGCACACCCAGGATGCCGAGACGCTACGTCCCCGCTATCCGAAGTTCGACGAGTTCCTCGCCGTCCGGGCCGCCGCGGACCCCAGGGGCGTTCTGACCAACGACTACCTGGACCGGGTCCTCGGCCCGGTCCAGCCGTAGGCCAGCACCCGGCCCGGTTCAGCCGTAGGCCAGGACCGAGCCGCGCGCCCTGTAGCCGGGCCGGGTCGCCGGGTCAGTGTGCGCCGTGTCGCCAGGCGCGCTGTCACCCGGACCACTGTCACCCGGACCAGTCGTCGGTGGCCCAGTCGTCAGCCTGCCAGGGGGCGATGGCATCGGCGAGCTCGAGTTCCAGCCGGAGTGTGTAGCTCGGCCCGCGTGTCCAGCCGGACGGGGACCAGCCCTCGCCATGGGCCGACGCCGAGGCACGCGCCGACCGGTCGCCGGCCCTTCCGGTCATCGAGCGCTTTTCCCGGCTTACTCGCATTGCCCACTCACCGACCTTGAGAAAGGGTGGGAGATCAACGGCCCTCGGCAGCCTATCGTGATCAAACGAATGCGATCCCGCATTGTCCGGCGACGGACACCGCCCACCCGGCGGGCCGCGGCACCGACTACCGGGGCTCGACGCCGCCCTCGCCGCACCTGCCTACCTGCCTGTCTGGGTCCCTCTCAGCGACGGCAATCCAGGCGGGCCTGTCAGCCCTGAGGCCCCCCGGGACGCCCCGAGTGACCGGGCAGACCGGTGGTCAGCGCCACGACCACGAGCGTCACCAGTACGCCGATCAGAAGCGGCGCCGAGCAGATCTCGAGCGTGCGCCATGCTTTCGACGCTCGGTACAGCCACATGACACGCTCGCCGTTCTCAGATGTTCCCCGACAGCGGCATGTCGGTGTAACGCCGCCCGACGGATACGACGAAGATATAATGAAGAATGGTCCTCCGCGCGGCAGGCGAAACCCGCCGCGCGGCCAAGGCGCCGCCAGGACGGTCGCGTCGGATAGCCCTCGACCAAGCCGCCGGCGTCAGAACTCGTGGCGGATGTCGGCCCATTCGCCGCGGGTGATGGCGATGAGCTCGTCCGGATTGGTCGGGAAGACGGCGTTGGGGGTTCCGGCGGCGGCCCACAGTTCGGCGTGGGCGAGCAGGTCACGGTCGACGAGAATGCGCATCTCGGTGGCGTGAGCGACCGGCGGCACCCCACCGATCGCGTAGCCGGTGGCCTCGCGGACGGTCTTCGCGCCGGCGCGCCCCACCGGCTCGCCGAGCAGCTGGGCGATCTTCTCCGTGTCGACCTGGTTGTCACCCGACGCCAGCACCATGATCGGCTTTTTGTCGGCCAGGAAGACCAGGCTCTTCACGATCTGGGCGACGGACACGTCGAGCGCCTCCGCGGCCTCGGCGGCGGTGTGTGAACTGTTCGGCAGCTCCTTGGCCTCACCGGTGGCGCCCAGCTCCCGCAGGCGCCCCTGAAAACGCTCCACTGTCGGATGCATTACTGTCCCTGCTTCTTGATCCGAATATTCGTCTGTGCTACAGCGCTGGTGTACCAGGACTTGGGCCCGCGCGGGCCAGCATCGACGCGAACACCGCGTGCGCTGACCATCCGTCAGCCTTCCGTTGGCCGGCGATGGTCGCGCGGGGTGACGGCGCCCGCCAGTGGGCCGCGGGAAGACGTTTGGCGGCGGCCCACGGCGGCCCGGCTGACCTGGTCACACGCGTGCGCACGCCAGGTACCCGAATGATGACGGCCAGGCGATCGACTACGTCTTGTAGTCGGCGAGTCGCCGTAGGCCGCTGATCAACCAGCCTTGGCCGCCACCGCCGCCAGGACGGGCGCCGGCTGGACGCCACGCACGGGCACTACCGGCGGCACGGTCAGGGCGGAATTCGCGGCGGTCGTCAGCGCGCACAGCACGGCCGCGAGATGGGGCGCGCTCGCGGAGCCGCGCCGCAGCGACACCGAAAGCCGGCGCGCCGGCGCGTCGACCAGCGGCCGCAGCACGACCTGGTCCGTCGAGGCGAGGCCGGCGAGCCGCGGGATCAGCCCGATCCCGCAGCCTGCCCCGATCAGGCCGAGGACCGCGATGAACTCGTCCGTACGATGCCGGAGCCGCGGCGCGAACCCGGCCGCCGCGCACGCGGCCTGCATGATCTCCAGGCAGGCCGTCCCGGGCCGGCTCGCGATGAAGTCGTCGTCGGCGAGCTGGGCCAGGCGCACCTGGTCGAGCCCGGCGAGCGGATGATCCCAGGGCAGCGCGACGTCGAACAGGTCATCGACCATCTTGACCATCTCGAAGCGGCCGTCGTCCGGCCTGGTCGACACGAAGTCGAACGCCATGTCCAGCTCGCCGCTGATCAGCATGTCGTAGCAGTCCGGCGGTCCGACGTCGACGATGGTGATCTGCAGGCCGGGATGGGTTATCCGCAGCTCCTGGAGCGCGGGCGCGACGATCCCGGTGATCGCCGTCGCGAACGCGGCGATGGTCACCTCGCCGAGCCGGCCCTCGTCGAACGCGGCGAGGTCCGCCTCGGCCCGCTCCAGCTGGGCGAAGATCTCGTCGGCGTGCCGCAGGAGCACCTTGGCGGCCGGGGTGAGCCGTACCCGCCGGCCGACGGGATCCAGCAGCGGGACACCGGCCTCGCGCGAGAGCGCCGCGAGCTGCTGGCTGATGGCGGACGGGGTCAGGTGCAGCGCCGCGGCGGTCGCCGCCACCGTCCCCCGGTTGTCGAGCTCGCGGAGCAGCCGGAGCCGTCGAACATCGATCATGTAGAGCAGCTTAACGGTCTCGGCCACAAAAATTAGATGGACCGCGATAACCGAGTGGACGCACTCTCTTCACATGGTCATCGCAACCCTCACCGCCCTGGCGGTCCTGCTGCTCGTGGCCGGGGTCTGGCGCTTCGGCGCCGACTCCCGCGACGGCAGAGACTGGACGCCCACCGACGACATCGACCAAAGTCATCCCTGGGTCGCCGGATTCCACTCCCGCGACCACCGAGCCCCCGACCTCGCCACCCTCAAGCTGCCCGCCGAGCTGGGTGGCTGCCGTCCCATGGAACACCCCTGGTCACGGTCCTGACGCGGGAAAGGGCTCCGGCCCTCCCAGGCGTCACCCTCGCCGCGGCCTTCTCCGGGCACCACCAGGACCGCCGACCTCCCAGATCGCCGACCTCGTCGCCCATCTGGGAGGAACCCCGCCGCCGGTCCTGGCGGCCCGCCCGGCCGTCGAGTTCCCGACAGCGCCGACATTTTCTTTCTGCGCCAGCCCGGCCGCGGGGTCCCCGCCCATTGGCTGCCAGCCACGGAGGTGCCGGACGTGCCGATGGACGCTACGCCGCTACTTAGCCAACTGGTGGGGAAGGTCATGTTCGGGCACGGCCACATCCTCGCCCAGGTACGCCTGGCGGACCCGGTCGTCGGCGAGCAGGTCGCCCGACGGGCCGTCGAGCACGACCTGACCGGTTTCCAGCACGTAGCCACGGTTGGCGATCTTCAACGCCTGGGCCGCGTTCTGCTCGACCAGCAGCACCGCGACACCCTCGGCGTTGATCTGCGCGATCACGTCGAAGATGGTCCGCACCACCAGCGGAGCGAGACCCATCGACGGCTCGTCGAGCAGCAACAGCCGTGGCCGGCTCATCAACGCCCGGCCGATCGCGAGCATCTGCTGTTCACCGCCCGACAGCGTGCCGCCGGCCTGGGAGACCCGCTCCTGGAGCCGGGGGAACAGCCCGAAGACATGCTCAAGGTCCCGCGCGACGTGCTTGCGGTCGTGGAACGCGCCCATGAGCAGGTTCTCGCGCACGGACATCGCCGGGAAGATCCGACGGCCCTCCGGCGAGTGCGCGACCCCGCGCCGGACCAGCTGGTGGGCGGGGATCTTCGAGAGCGGCTCCCCGTCGAGCAGCACCTGCCCGGCCCGCGGCCGCAGCAGGCCGGAGATCGTGCGCAGCGTCGTCGTCTTGCCGGCGCCGTTCGCCCCGAGCAGAGTGACGATCTCCCCGGCGTCGACCGTCAGCCGGATTCCGCGCAGCGCCGTGACGGCGCCGTACGCGACCTCGACGTCGGCGAGCTCCAACAGCATCAGTGCTGGTCCCTTCCGGTACCGCCATTGCCAACGAGATCTCCCGCGGGCGCGTCACTCTCGCCGACGGAGTCGTCGTCCTGGGTGCCGAGGTACGCCTCCACCACGGCCGGGTCACGCTGGACCTCCGCCGGCGTGCCGTGCGCGATGACCCGCCCGAAGTTCAGCACAGTGACGTTCGCCGCGACCGACATGACCAGGCGCATGTCGTGCTCGATCAGCAGCACCGAGACACCCGTACCGGCGATCGTGCGGATCAGTTCCGCGAGCTCCAGCTTCTCCGACGGGTTGGTGCCGGCCGCGGGCTCGTCGAGCAGCAGCAGCTTCGGGCCGGTGCCGAGCGCGCGGGCGATCTCCAGCCGGCGCTGCTCACCGTACGGCAACGACGCGGAAAGCTCGTGAACCCGGTGGCGCAGCCCGACCAGCTCGAGCAGCTCGATCGACTTCTCGACCCCGGAACGCTCCTCGCGCCGCATCCGGGGCGTTCCGAGGATCGCGCCGATCGAGCCGTAGCGCTGGCGCATCTCGACGCCGATCTGGACGTTCTCCAGCGCGGACAGCGCGGGGAACAGGCGGATGTTCTGGAACGTCCGCGCGACGCCGAGCTTGGTGATCGAGTGCGGCGTCTTCCCGACGATGGAGTGCGACCTGCCCGGTTCCGGCGAGAACGCCACCGAGCCCTGCTGCGGCTTGTAGGCACCGGTCAGGCAGTTGAACAGCGACGTCTTACCGGCGCCGTTCGGGCCGATGACGGCGAGGATCTCGCCGCGATGATGCCGCAGCGTCACCCCGTCGAGGCTGGTCACGCCACCGAAGCGCAGCGTCAGGTCGCGCGCGTCGACCACCAGGTCGGCGCCGGGATCCCCGGCCGGGCTCTCGCCGCCGGGGCCACCGGGAACAAGAACGGCACGCCCGGGGCCCGCCGCGCGGTGCTTGCTCATCGGGCCCCGCTCTCCGAGGTCGGCGCGCTGCCCAGCGAGTCGGCATGACCGACGCCGTGCTCGGCGAGGCTGATCTCACGCTTGCGTCGTCGCGAGGGAATGATGCCCTGCGGACGGAAGATCATCATGACGATCACCACCGCGCCGAAGTAGATGAACCGGTCCGTCGCCGGCACCTTGTCACGCAGGTAGAAGGCGAGCCCCTGCAGGACGACCGAACCGACGACGACGCCCAGCCGGTTGCCCATCCCGCCGAAGATCACGATCGTGACGACCAGGAACGACGCCTGCAGGCTGAAGATCTGCGGGTTGAAGAACTGCTTGCTCGCGAACAGCACACCGGCGAAGCCGGACACCGACGCGCCGATCGCGAACGCCAGCAGTTTCAGCCGCAGCGTCGGCACACCCGTCGCCTCGGCCGCGATCTCGTCCTCCCGGATGGCCGCCCAGGCCCGGCCGATCCGCGACCGTTCCAGCCGGCCAAAGGCGATCATCACCAACACGATGATCGCCAGCAGCAGGTAGTAGTACGGCTTCGGATCGAGCTTCCAGGAGTAGTTGATCCCGAGGAGGTGGATCGACAGGTGCGGGACGCCGAACGCGCCGCGCGGCCCGTTGGTCCAGTGCGAGTTGTTCGCGATCAGCTGGATGATCTCGCCGAAGCCCAGCGTGACGATCGCCAGGTAGTCACCGCGCAGCCGCAGCGTCGGGGCGCCGAGGAGGACGCCGGCGACCGCCGCGAGGACGAACGCGATCGGGAAGACGAAGAACGGGTTGAGCGAGACCGGGAAGTGAGCCGAGATCGCGGTCTTGGAGGTGAAGTACGCCGTCGTGTAGGCGCCGATCGCGAAGAAGGCGATGTAGCCCAGGTCGAGCATGCCGGCGTAGCCGATGACGACGTTGAGGCCGAGCGCGAGCAGCGCGTAGATCCCGACGCCGTCGACCATCCACGTGACCGCCGCGTTCGAGAAGAACATCGGCATGATGATCGCCACGATCAGCAGCGCGAGGTTCAGGCCGAGCGGGGCGAAGCGCTGCTGGGCCACGGCCGTCACCGGCCCGCGGGCCGCCGCCTGGCCCATCGACCACAGAGGGCGAGCGAGCGGCCAGAGCGCGATGAGCAGCCACAGCACGGCGGCGATGATCAGGTAGGTGACGATCCGCGGCGCGAGGATGGCGTGCCGGACGGCGCCCAGTGGTTCCGCCGCCTTGCCGTTGGGGCCGGTCATGAGGGCGAGGGTGAGCCCGATCAGAACGCAGACGCCCAGCTGACGCAGCCCCGCCAGGCTGAACAGCGCCGCGGCGGCCGCGCGGCCGAGCGCCGCCGCGCCGCCCGGTTGTGACGGTGGCGGGGTTGGCGCCACCGACGGGGTGGCGGGAGTCGCCGAGGTCGTGCTCATGCCGCCCTCCCCAGCCGCTCGCCCAACAGGCCGGTCGGCCTGACCATAAGGATCAGTACCAGCACCAGGAAGGCGATGACGTCCTTGTAGGAGGCCTGGAAGACGTAGCCGCCGTAGCTTTCGACCAGGCCGAGCACGATGCCGCCGAGCATGGCCCCGCGCACGTTGCCGATGCCGCCGAGCACGGCGGCGGTGAACGCCTTGACGCCGGGGATGAAGCCCATGTTGTTCGAGGCGCTGAAGGTCATCGCATACAGGAATCCGCCGGCGCCGGCGAGCAGCCCGCCGATGATGAACGTCAGCAGGATCACCCGCTCGACGTTGACGCCCATGAGGGTCGCGGTGTCGGCGTCCTGCGCGACGGCGCGGATGCTCTGGCCGAGCCGGGTACGGGCGACGAGCGTGTCGAGCAGGACCAGCATCACCGCCGCCACCAGGATGATCACCAGCGTCTTGGTGTTGACCTCAGCGCTGAAGACGTGGAAGACGGTGCCGTTGGTGAACGGAAGCTCCATGGTCACGTTCTGGCGCTCCCACAGCTTGCCGGCCATGTTCACGGCGAACAGCGAGGCGCCGATGGCGCTGATCAGGTAGGCCAGCCGGGGCGCGTTCCGCTTGCGCAGCGGCCGGTAGGCGACTCGCTCGAGGGTGAACGCGGCGGCGGCGCCGCACAGCGCGCCGACAGCGAGGCCCACCAGGACAATCCCCACGGACGCCATGCCGGACGGGGTATCGCTGAAGTTGTTGACCAGCTCCCTGGCCGCGAACAGGCCGCCGAACGCGCCCAGCATGAACACTTCACTGTGCGCGAAGTTGATCAGCTGCAGAACGCCGTACACCAGCGTGTAGCCAAGCGCGATCACAGCGTACAGCGAGCCGGACATCAGCCCGTCGATGGTCAGCTGCCAGAACTGGTGGACGAAGCCCATGCATCCGCCTTGTCAATATCATCTGCCGCCACGGCGCGGCGGACCAGGGCCGCACAGCCCGAGGCAAGGTCGTTCCAACCTGCGTACCTGACCAGGACATGGCCGCGCACCAGGCAGGCAACATCATTACTCAGGATCCGGGGCTCGCGGCCGGAGCCGGCCGCCGCCACGCGGTCACTCGCTCCTCGATGGACCAGCGGGCCACCATGGCCGGTCACGGTGCCCGACCGCCGCGACGGGCCCGGTCAGCGGCGGGCCCACCAGACCAGGAGGGCCGCGCTGCTCACCGGCCTGCCGCGAACATCGGAGCGGGCGGCGGACGCATGCGCCCGCCGCCCGACCGCCGCGAACCTGCCGAGTGAGGACCCCCGCCGCGGGCGCGAGGCGCGCGGCGGGGGTCCTCACCGGTCGACCGATTGGTCAGCTGGTCGGGACCAGCTTCGACACCGGGCCGACCAGGCTGATCTCGCCGCTCTTCACGGTGTAGATGAAGACGGCCTGGTCGTTGACCTCGCCCTTGTCGGTGAACTTGATCTGCTTGGTCAGGCCCTTGTAGTCGGTGGTCTTGAAGGCCTCGGACACGGCGGCACGGTCAGCGCCGGGGCCGAGCTTCTTGAGGACCTCGATGATCGCGTTGGCCGCGTCGTACGCCTCGGCCGAGTAGGTGCCCGGGTCCTGGCCGTTGAGCGCCTTGTAGGCGCTGACGAAGCCAGCGGCGTTCGGGTCCGCCTGGGCCCAGAGGCACGGGCAGCTGATCAGGGCGCCCTCGGCGGCGGCCGCACCGGCCTGCGCGACGAACTGCGGGTCGAGCGAGCCGTCACCGGAGAGGATCTTGCCGGTGTAGCCCTTGTCCTTCAGCGCCTTGGTGAACAGCGCGAACTCCGCGTAGTAGCCGGAGTAGTAGATCACTTCCGGCTTCTCGGCGACGAGCTTGGTGGCCTCGGACGTGTAGTCCTTGGTCGGGTTCACGCTGTCGTGAACGTACGTGGTGCCGTTCGCCTTCAGCTGCCCCTCGATGACCTTGGACAGGCCGGTGCCGTACTCGCTGGCGTCATCCACCGAGTACACCTTGGTCGGCTTGAGCGCCTTGGAGATGTAGTTGGCGACGGCCTGGCCCTGGACGTCGTCGGACGGGATGACCCGGAAGAACGTCTTGAAGCCGAGCGAGGTCAGCGTCGGGTTGGTCGCCGACGGGCTCACCGACAGCAGGTTCGCCTCGGTGAAGAACTGCTCGCTGGCCTTCGTGGCGCCGGAGAACATCGGGCCGACGAGCGCGATGACGTCCTTGTTGTCGACGAGCTTCTGCGCCGCGGCCGGAGCCTGGTCGGGGCTGCCGACGTCGTCGGAGCTGACGGTCTTCAGCTCGAACGGAAGGTCGCCCTTCTTGTTCGCCTCGTCGATGGCGAGCTTGAAGCCGTCCTCGCCGTTGATGCCCAGCTGCTGGTTGTCGCCGGACAGCGGGCCCTGGAAGCCGATGGTGTAGCTCGGCTTGCCGCTGCCTGAGCCACCGTTCGAGTCTCCGTCATCGCTGCCACAGGCGGCGGCGGTGAGCGATACCGCCGTCGCGAGCGCCAGCGCGCCCAGGAGCCTGCGTCTTGCCATCAACTTCCTCCTACGTGTGCCGGACGACCCCGCCGGCGTGACGCCCCCGAACCGCGAGCCACGACGATCCGCCAGACGATTCCGGCGGGCTGTCAACGGCCGCGGAGGATGCGGGCACCGGTCATGGTGATCGGAACCGCTTCGGTCTCATTGCCTCGACGTGCGCCACCAGCGCGCCGAAGGTGACTTCCGGCGCCCCCTGGCATGACCCCGCCGAGTTGGCGGAAACCTAGCCCTCCCGCGACCGAACGGGTAGGTCCGTTGAGGTGTTGTTACATGCAGGACACAAACCAGGCACTTTGGCAACGCGTCCGTTCATCAAGCACGCCCGGCAACCGCACCCCGCAACACGCACCACACCAACCCTTCTCACCCACTTGAGCCATCCCAGCCCCACCCACGGCCCGCCCCGCGGGCCGCCCGCTCACGCGCGGCCGGGGCCCGGCCGGGGCCCGGCCATCGCCCTGGACCTCAACTACCGCCCAGAACAGCAAGCCGCCCGGCGCGGCCGGCCCTGGTCAGACCCTCGTTCGGCCCTCCAGACGAGGTCACCCACAGCCTCGTCGGCAGTGCGGACAGTCAGCCGCGAGGAACGGGGCGACGGTATGCCGCGCCTCCGTCCGTGACGGCGTACTCGTGCCTCCGTCAGTGGCAGCCGCAGCCGCCGCCGCAGCAGCCCCCACCGCCGCCGGTGGGAGCGGGCGCCCCGATCGGCGCGGCGGCTCCGCGGGAGACCGCCACGGCGGAGAAGACCCTGGAGGTCTCCGAGTGGCCGGCAGGGCAGGACACGGATGAGGCCGGCGCGTCCTCTTGGATGCCGCGACGCACCTCAAAGGAGGCGTCGCAGACCCGGCAGCGGTAGTCGTATCTCGGCATAACCAGAGGATAGGAAGACCGCGCCCCGCCACGCGCCGAAACTCAGCGCCCGCTCTGGTCCTCGGTGGCGTCGTGGTCGGTCGCGCGCGCCCCGGGACGGTCCACCGGGTGGGCGCGGGGGCGGTTCACAACGATGGCGGCGACCGGGGGGATCACCATCGCGACCAGGGCCATGGCGATCGCCGCCGGCACCGAGGCGGGGCGCACGACGGTGCCGGCCAGGATGAACAGGGTGAGGGCGACGCTCATCATCGCCAGGTAGCCGCGCCGCGCGGCGCGGCTCACTCCGGGGAAGCTCTCCGTCGAGCCAGGACGATCTGAGCCAGGACGATCGCCCGGTGGACGGTGCCGGCCGGCGGCGTCTCTCCTGGCCGCCGTGTCGGCGGGCCCGCCTGGCGCGGCACCCGTGCCCGGTGGGGCGCCCCGCCGCGGTCCCCTGGCGCTCCCGCCGGAGGCGGTGCCGCCACCGCCGGCGAGGTAGCTGTCGTAGTCGGAGCGGTACGCCGGGTCGGCGAGGATGTGGTAGGCGATGGTGAGCCGCTCGAAGGCCGCCGCCGAACCGCCGGCGTCCGGGTGCAGTACTCGGGCGGCTCGGCGGTAGGCCGCTCTGATCTCGTCGGAAGTCGCGGATGGGGACACACCGAGCAGGTCGTACAACGAGGTCCGCCTGGCCATGCGCTCTCCCTCCCGCGCGCATCGCGTCGCCGCCCGCCGGGCGGCCGAGCCTCTTCGACCGGCCTCCTTGGTGCCGCCCTCCTAGAGGGCCAAAGGAGGTGCGAAAATGCTCCTCCTTCGCACCTCCGGAGGCCCCCGTCCCCAGAAGCACTAAGTTCCTCCAGGCCCAACGCTCGGGCCGGCTTTTCGCCGAATTGGGTCCCCGCGGTCTCCCCGAGCACCACGAAAGCGCTTCCCCTCGTCATGATGGTCCTGGTTGGGCCGTTGTGCCGGATACTGTCGCAACTGATGCGATGCTGTGCGTGGCGAACCGCCCACTGTCGGACATCAGGTGCGGGGTAGACAGCGGTGATCCGGACGGGCGCTGAGGTGGGTGGGGAGATGGCGGACCAGCTGGATGAGCTACCGCGGCCGCGCGACGAGGCTCGCCCGGACTCAGCGGCCGTCGCGACCGCGACCGACGAGACCGCGACCGACGAGACCGTTGCGGGCGGCGCCACCACGGCGGACAACAACGTCTCGGACAGCGCCATCACGGCCGACCGCACCCTCGATGCCGACGACGGCACCCCGGCCGAGGACGGCGTCACCGGCGTGGGCGAGGCCGACGCGATGGACGGCGCCGCCACGGACCCCACCGACCCCACCGAAGCCACGGACCCCACCGAAGCCATCGACCCGGCCGAAGGCGCGGACAACGGCCAGGCCGACGGCATCGGCCAGGCGACGGCCACCGAGCCCGAGACAAACCAGGCCGACCAGCCAGTCGAGGCCGGCGCTGGCCAGACCGAGGCTGAAGCTGAGGACGAGGACGAGCCCGTAGACACCGGCCAGGCGGCGGCCGAGGCGGACACCGCGGATCAGGCACTCGCGACGGCCGGCGCGGACGAGTCCGGCGAACCGGACGAGGACGCCGACGCCCAGACGCTGCCCCCGGCTGCTCCGATTGCTCCGGCCGCAGTGGCCACGGCGGCCACGGCGGCCACGGCGGCCACGGCGGCCACGGCGGAGGATCACGACACGGAGGAAGATCATGAGACGGTCAGGGAGACCGCCGGGATCCTCACCGAGTTCGCCCACGTCGTCGGCGACCCACGCGCGGCCGCGCGCCTCACGGTCACCGGGCCGGTCGACGTCCTGCCGAGCCTCTACCGGGTGACCGCCGCGGCCACGATCTCCGTCGCCGCGGCCGCGCACGGCGCCGCCGAGCTGTGGGCCGCCAGGTCGGGCGAGGACGTCCCGCCGGTCAGCGTCGACACGCGGCACGCCGCGGCCGCGTTCCGCAGCGAGCGGTTGCTGCGGATCGCCGGCCGGCCAGCGCCAAGCCCATGGGACGCGCTCTCCGGCTACTACCGCGCCGGCGACGGCCGCTGGGTCCAGTTGCACTGCAACCTGCCGCACCACCGGGCCGGGGTGCTGGACCTGCTCCGCACGCACGCGGACCCGGTCGCGGTCGCCCGGGCGGTGGCCCAGTACAACGCGGCCGACCTGGAGGCCGAGCTTCAGGCGATGGGCATGTGCGCCTCGATGGCCCGCGAGGAGCGGGAGTGGTGGGCACACCCCGCCGGGCAGGCCGTGGCCGGGTTGCCGCTGGCGGAGACCTCGCGGATCGGCGACGCCGGGGACGTGCGCGGCGGGCCGTCCGCCGTGGGCCGGACGCGGGGGACGCGGGCGCCGGCGATGCCCGCGCAGGCGCTGTCCGCGCAGGCGCAGGCCCGTCCGTCGCCATCCCGCCCGGCAGCCGGCCTGCGCGTCCTGGACATGACAAGGGTGATCGCCGGGCCGGTATGCGGGCGGGTGTTGGCCTCGTTCGGGGCAGACGTGCTGCGGGTCGGTGCCGCCCACCTGGGGGATGCGCGCGCCCTGGTGATCGACACCGGCTTCGGCAAGCGGAGCACGTTCCTGAACCTGCGCGTCGCCTCGGACGCGCGCCGGCTACGGGAGCTGGTCGCGCAGGCGGACGTCGTGGTGCAGGCCTACCGGCCCAAGGCACTCGACCGCCTCGGGTTCGGGCCGGAGGCGCTGGCCAGGATCCGGCCGGGCATAGTCGTCGCGACGATCAGCGCCTATGGCCGGGTCGGCCCGTGGAGCGGGCTGCGTGGCTTCGACAGCCTGGTGCAGACCGCGTCGGGAATCGCGCTGGCCGGGGCCCGCGCGAGCGAGTCAGACCGGCCGGTGCCACTGCCCGCGCAGGCGTTGGACCACGCCACGGGCTATCTGGCCGCCCACGGCGTGCTGGCCGCGCTCGCGCGCCGCGAGGGCGAGGGCGGCAGCTGGCACGTGCGGATCTCGCTCGCGCAGACCGGCCGCTGGCTCGTGTCCTTGGGCGAACGCGACACGTTCGACCTGGCCGAACCCAAGGACGGCGAGATCGACCCGTACCGGCGCACGATGCGCAGTGAGTTCGGCGAACTCTCCTACATCGCGCCCGCCGGCTCCGTCGGCGGCGCTACTCATGGCTACGACCGCCCGCCGAGCTCACTCGGCGCTCATCAGGCTGGCTGGGCACCCATCCGCTGAATGCCGATACGCGTGGCCCGATGCGCTGAGCCGCCAAACGGCGTATCGGCAAATCCGCGCGCACGAGGCCGTATCGGCCGACCGATTTACTTTGCTCGATGCGGGTCGGCAACCGTGCTCGGACGACGTCACACGACCGACGGGCCTATCGGCAAACCGACATCACGGTAAGCGCCGTATTTGGGCTGTGATACGGCGCCCCGGCGCCTCCTCCCCTTGCGCCCGGCGGCTGACCGACGCGGGTTCAACGCTTGGGTTCGTCGGGGTTGTCCCGGCGGCGGCGCGCACGTGTGCGTGTGCCGACATCGACCTGGCGCTCGCGCTGCCCGGCCGCGGCGGCGGCCCTGTCGGCATAAAGACGCTGCCTGATCAGCTTGAGGGTCTGCTCCCGCTCCGCCTGATCCAGCCCCGCCGCGAGAGTCTGAAACAAACCACCAGAACCCGGTCGTCGGCCGTATTCACTCGTCGCACCCATACCCAGTGGCCTACCCGGTCATTCGACGGCTATTCCCCCGAACCACGGCCGGTTTCATGGCCGTGGCCGCGTGCTTTGGTCGGACCCGGCCCGGGTGGCCACCCCGACGCGGCGCCCACGGTGGCTTCGGACCTGGTGGCTTCGGACCTGGTGGCTTCGGACCTGGTGGCTTCGGACCCTGCGGCCCCGGACCGCGAGGCGCCGGACCGCGAGGCGCCAGGTCGGGAGGCGTCCGCTCGGACCGCTCCTGGGCCCATGGCCGCCGGCGGAGATGTCGGCGAGGGCAGCCGTCGGCGCGCCGCCGCGCCCCGGCCACGTCGGGCTTCGAGGTATCGGCGAGCACCGTCCCAGGGCCGGCGGCCGCCGGCACCGGACCTGGCCGATGACGTGGGCCCCCGGCGCCGCATGCCGGCTCGAACCCGGGGCCACAGGTCGGCGACGTCCCAGCCGGCGGGGAAGGCCCAGTCCTCGCCGTACCGTCCGAGGACCATCCTGGCCGCCACGCACAGCGCCCAAGCGCCGAGGATCGCGCCCACCGCGAGCATGTCCAACGCCCCGACCAGCCCGGACAGCACCAGGATGACCGTTCCGAGCGCCAGGCACATGACCACCAGTCCGCCGACGTCTCTGCGTCTGGCCTTGGCGCGGCCCCGCACACCCGCGTGTCGCTTCATGGCACCGCTCATGCCCAGCGGCGCGCCCGCTATGTCGACACCGGGACCTTCGGCCCTTGTTGCCACTCGCCAGGGCTGGACCAGACCTCGTTCCCACCGATTGGCCAAGAGCGGCTCATGGGCCAGGGAACGGTTCGACACGCCCTCCGGCGCCTCCGTCCGATGCTCCGGCAACAGATGCTCCGGCAACAAGGCGGCCGACCGCGCGGCTGCCCGCGGGGCCGCCGGAAGCCCCCGGGACCCCAGGAAC
Organism: Pseudofrankia coriaricola; assembly: GCF_032027725.1. Taxonomy (NCBI): domain Bacteria; kingdom Bacillati; phylum Actinomycetota; class Actinomycetes; order Frankiales; family Frankiaceae; genus Pseudofrankia; species Pseudofrankia coriaricola. The sequence continues at coordinate 33,471 of NZ_JASNFO010000013.1, forward strand.
CGCGGACAGGTCGGTGCGGAGGGATCGGATGCGCTGGGCGAAGACGGGATCGGTGGTCGACGACCGTCTGAGGGGGCGGGTTCAGTAACGCCTGGCCTCGACGTGTGCTCCGCCGTGCAGCGCCCGCCAGAGTTCGCCAAGCGACCCGAACAGCGCATCCGCTGGTGCGGCTCGAGTCTCCTCGACGATGTGGTCTGGGGCGTTCTGGCCGCGCAGGTGGTCCAGCACCTCGTCGCGGCGTGCGGGGAAGACCGCCCGGCCGAGCAGGCGGGCCAGCTCCGAGCGCTCCTCCACGTCGGTCAGGGACATGCCGGGCGGTGCGCTCCCCCGGCCGATCCCGTCCTGGCGATCAAAGGCCTCCGACACGTCGTCCGTGGGCGGCTCGGGTGACTTCCACTCGACCGCGTAAGGATCCCGGCGTGCCCGGACATATCCGCGCACCTCTCCGGCCATCGCCTCGTCGAGTTGCGGGCCGTGCTTGGCGCTGCCTCGGTCCATCGGCTGCTCCCGTCACCTGCGGCTGGTGCCGACTGCCTGGGCCCGGCCGGCGGCCAGGCTACGGATCGGACCTACCCGGACGGGTATCGGCAAAGCATGGAAGAGTCACCGAGGACGCTACCGGGCGGTCGATCCGACGCGCTCACCGAAGTTCCCACCGACGTTCACGTGGTCAGGACGGTCAGGCATCGCCGGCCTTGTCCGCACGCCGCAAGGGCGGCACTCGGTGTCAAATTGAGAGCATCCAGTCCGCCTGGGGCCCTGAAAGTGGAATGTTCGTACATTTTCGGCCGACATGCCACCTTCTCCAGGGTCGAGGCCCCCTTCTCCGGCGATTCCCCCACAGCACGACCTGATGCGGACGATTATGATCTCAACCCATCATGACCGCACGCCGCCGACCGCCGCCTCCGGCTCCGACCCGCTTCCCGTAAGCGCACCTGTCCAGCCACCTCACGGACCCCGAACCGGTACCAACCACCCGTCATATGCATCGACCCAAGACCGCGCTGTCGGGCGCGAAGCGCCCGACGACGGGCCGCTCCCCGCGTCCCGTCCCAGGTGCCCGAAGTGAACGGACGCAGACCCTGAACACGCAGATGCTTCCCGACCATTCGGCAGGGAATGGTGGACGGACCACCGTGTCGGTACCGTCCGGAACCGCCGACGACGGCGCGGCGGACCTGTCGGCCAACCCAGGGCACCTCGCCCGCCGCCTTCAGCAGGTGATCCACCAGCTGTGGACGGCCTCGGTCTCCACCGAGATCACCCCACCGCAGTTCGTCGTGCTCAACAGCCTGCGGGCGTCGCCCGACATCGACCAGCGCACCCTCGGCGAGCGCGCCTGCCTGGACCGCTCCACGGTCGCCGACGTGGTGGCCAGGCTCGTCCAGCGCGGACTGATCCGCCGGGTGCGCGACCCGCACGACGGCCGGCGCAACGTGCTTCGGCTGACGGTACGAGGAGAGAACACCCACTCCGAGGTGGCCGAGCGCGCCGAGGCGATGAACGAGCAGTTGCTGGCGCCACTGGCCAGCGAGGAGCGCATTGCCCTCGTATCCCTGCTGGGCCGCGTCGTCGAGGCGTTCCCGATGAGCCGAACCGGCTCCCAGCAGGCGGAGCCCGCCGACGAGACGTAGAAGGGAGCCACGCCCACCGGACCGGTGGGCATGGCTCCCTTCACGCTCTCCCCGACTAGGCCCGTCGCGCGCTCCCTGGCCGCCGTGGGCCGTGCCGCGCGTGTACCCGCGCGTGCGCGGTACCCCCGCGCACGCGCTACGCGTCCTGCTTGGCCTGTGCATCCTGGGTGGGCGTGGTGGCCGGCTTCGGCGGGTCCGGGCGCCAGAAGGTGACCAGCAGGCCGGCCGAGCCGACCACACCCAACACCAGGGCGATCAGGCCGCCGAGCCAGCCGTCGAGGTTGTCGTCGATCGTGATCGCGTGGTCGAGCGAGGCGTACCCGGGCCCGAAGGTGGCGATGGCCAGGCAGACGACCGCGATCATCAGGACGTACTCGTAGCCCTGGCCCGGCTTGAAGATGAAGAAACCGTTCTTGCGGTGCGCCGTCATCCCGGCAACGACCATGATGCCGATGATCGCACCGGCGCTGAACGGCGTGAGGAAACCGACGGCCAGGCCCACGCCGGCGGCCAGCTCGATCAGGCCGCTCGCCCAGGCGTGCATGATGCCCGGCTTGAGCCCCATGCTCGCGAACCAGCCCGCGGTGCCCTGGATGCCTCCCGGCCCGAAAATGTGGTTGTAGCCGTGTGCCACGATCGTCAGCCCGACGACGACCCGTAGCACGAGGTCCGCGGTGTCCGCTGCGGTCACGGGGATCTCTCCTTCCCTATGTGGTCAGCTGCCTCGCCAGGTCCGCCGCTGCCAGCCGTTCGCCGACGAGCGAGCCATCGCTGGGAGGAGCGAACACGACAACACGAGCCCATCTGCCGGGAATCTATAGTTTGTGGGCGCTCACTCGCTCGCGGTTGGAGCTGGGTTCATCTGGGCGCGACATGCCCGCTTCACCCCTTCCCGCCGATTGGCTAGTCGGGAGCTTGGCACGTCGCGCGGTCGGCGCGCCTACCAACCGGCAGTCATCACCGGCCTCAGAACCGATCCACCGACCAGGCAGGTATGCCAGATATCCCTTTCGCCCGACCCGTCCGCGGGGTCTCCCGGGGTCCCTGCCGGACCCGGGGTCCCTGCCCGATTGGCGACAGGGTCCCTGCCGGATCGGCGGAGCCGATCTGGGAGGTCAGCGATCGGGGAGGTCTGGGAGCCCGGGGTCCCCGCCTGGGAGGTCTGCTGGGAGGTCTGCGATCTGGGAAGTCTGCGATCTGGGAAGTCGGGATCGGCTGCCTGGTGGACAGGGACGCACGTGGCGGCAGGCGCCAGGCCGTTATCTAGCCGATCGGTGCGGAAGGAGGACTCCGAGCAGGTCGCGGACCTCCTCGTCGGACGTGGCCGCGAAGTCGTCGTAGAACTGGCCGACGGCCATGAAATCGGGCGGGTACAACGGGCAGACGAGCTCGTCCACCTCGGCGAGCACCGCGTCGGCGCCCTCGGGCGACGCGACGGGAACGGCCGCCACGAGCCGGGCCGCCCCAGCCGCCCGCGCGGCGCGCGCCGCGGCGACCATCGTCGCGCCCGTGGCCAGGCCGTCGTCGACCAGCACCACCGTCCGGCCGGCGAGCGCCGGCGCCGGGCGGCCGTCCCGGTAGGTGTGCTCGCGGCGCGCGAGCTCCGCCATCTCCCGGGCGACGAGCGTCTCAAGCTCGGCGTCGGTCAGGCCCAGCCGGCCTACGACCGCCTCGTTGACCACCCTGATCCCGCCGGTCGCGATCGCGCCGAGGGCGAACTCTGGCTGCCCCGGCGCACCCAGCTTGCGCACCCCGAACGCTTCCAGCGGCGCGGACAGTCGACGCGCGACCTCCGCGGCCACCGGAACACCGCCGCGCGGCAGGCCGAGCACGATCACGGGCTCTCCCTCGGGCACCGCGGGAACCACCCGGCCCGCCAGGGCACGTCCCGCCGCCCGACGATCCGCATAGCCGGTCATGCCCCACTCCCTGCCCGATCGATCTGCCCGATCTGTTCTTGTTCCGGAGATTGACGCCGGTGGGGAGCCGGGGATGGCAGATCGCGGACGCCGGCGGACCTGCCGGCCGGAGGACCCCGGGCCTCTCCGATCCGGCGAGGCGGCGAGGCGGCGGACCGGGCACGCGCACCTGGTGACCGCACAGCCCCGACTCGGTGTGAGCGCGGGACGACGCTGACATCCCGCTACCCGCCACTGAAGGCTCTTATCCCCCTCCAGGCTCTTACCCCCTCCCCGCCGATCCACCTGCGGGGCTCCGGTCTCCATCCGGAGGATCGGCGGCGGCAGCACCCGCGCCCGGCGCGGGCACCGGGCGCGGGTCGGGCGTTCGCACCCCTATCCGTGGCCGCCGGCCAGCGCCTGGTGCGCGCCCAGGTAGGCGGTGGTCTGACGGCCGGCGAGCTCGACCAGATCTCCGAGCGTCAGGGAGAACTCGGCGAAGTGCAGCCCCCAGGACGGTGGTGATTCGATGACCGGCAGCGACCGGAGGTCACCGCCCGGCACCGGCCTGGGCGTCACCGCGAGCCAGGCCCGGCCGCCCGCCTGCCGGCACTCGGCGGTGAGGAACTCCGGATAGGTGACGAAGCCGGTGTCGGCGGCCGGCAGGTTCTCGGGCGACAGCCCGGGCAGGAGGGCGCCGACGAGCCGGGCGGTGGGCAGGTAGGGCTCGAGCTCCGCCTCCCCGCCCCCGAGCGCGGCCGGGTTGGTGCACAGCGTCCGCAGGTCGGAGGGGTCGTCCGTGAGGTCGGCCGTGGCCGCGACGCCGCGCGACGGCGCGGACGGCAGGCCGAACTGGGCGTCGGCCGGTGCGTCGCCCTGGTAGGCGGAGTACGCGACGACGCAGCCGAACTCGTCGTGCCGCTGGCAGGCGGGGATCTTCGTCAGATCGCCGCCGGTGAGCGCGCCGGCGCGAACCCGCACGTCCGCGCCGACCAGCAGCGCCGACACGAGCAACGCCCGCTGGCCGGCGTCGGGCTCGATCTCCTCGCGCAGGAGGCGCAGCAGCATCTCGGCGCCCTGGTCATCGCCGACGAGCACGACCGGCCGGCCCTGGTTGTCGTTGAGCAGGTAGTCGTTCCAGGCCGACTGGACGTCGGCGAAGGCGACGGCGCGGGAGAGGTCGTCCGGCCCGTCCGGCTGCAGCCGGGACACCACCGTGTACTGCTGGTAGGCCGGCGCGAACACGCGGCAGACCGACGCGAACCGGGCAGCTTGAGCCCGGACCATCGCGATCTCGGCATCGGTCGCCTTCAGCGGCGCATTGCCGAGCCCCACTCCTGAGATGGTCGGGTAGACGTAGAAGCAGTCGGCGGGCGGATTCGCTGCCGGCTGGAACGGCAACGCGAACGTCGGTCCGGACGGGCCGACGATGGTGACGTCCAGGCCGCCGGCACAGTCGTCGTCGACCGTCCCCGGCCGGCACACCCAGACGGTCGGATGGTTGACGGCGAGGGCGCTGGTGTCGACCGCGGGGTTCGTCGGCGAGCCTGGCGCGGTGGCCGGATCCGATGCCGGGGTCTGACCGCACGCGGAACCTAGCAGCAGAGCGAGCAGCAGCGTGGTCAGGACGGTGGGCGGACGGGCCGGGCATCGGCGCATCGAGACCTCTGAATCGTCGACGAAGGTCGATCGTGCCGGTCCCCGCGGCGGGCGACAAAGGAAATTGGCGGCCCTTGGCCGTCCGTCGGCCACCGCGTTACCGGACAGATCACCGCGTTGCGGGACAGTATGCACCGGTTGTTCCATCGCTTTCGACCGGATGCCCGCGGATGCCCTCGCGAGAGCCGGCGGGCTTCCCGTAACACGACGCGGCGGGCGTTGCGCCGGGCGCGGGCATCCCCGCGCGGCGCCGCCGGTAGTCCACGGAAAAACGGCATCGGCGATCCCAGGAATGGACGATCGCGGGAGTGGGGCCTCGACTACACGCGTGCCTGGGGCGTCACCGCGGCGACCGGGCCGACCCACCAGCTGAGGGCTCACCCCTGCCCGCCCAGGTGAACCGGCCTGTCATCCCGCCACGTCGGCGGAGACGCCGTGAATGCGGCCGTCCGTGCGGCGCAGCGGCGTACCGGTGCCACCCCACATCGTCTGGATGATCTCGGCGGCGATCGAGACCGCGGTCTCCTCTGGGGTTCGCCCGCCGATGTCCAGGCCGATCGGGGAGCGCAGGCGGGCGAGCTCTTCGTCGGTGAGCCCGTCCGTGCGCAGGCGGTCCAGCCGGTCCTCGTGCGTTCTGCGGGAGCCCATCGCGCCGACGTAGCCCGCCGGGGAACGCAGCGCCGCGCGCAGCAGCGGAACGTCGAACTTCGAGTCGTGCGTCAGCACGCAGACCACCGTCCGCTCATCCACACAGACCCGGGCGAAATACCGCGCGGGCCATTCGCACACCACCTCGTGCGCGTCGGGGAAGCGCCGGGGGGTCGCGAAAACCGGGCGCGCGTCGCAGACCGTCACCCGGTACCCGAGGAAACGGCCCATCGAGACCACCGCGGCGGCGTAGTCGATCGCGCCGAACACGAGCATCCGCGGCGGCGGCGCGAACGACTGCACGAACACCGTGACCGCGTCCGCCGGAAGGCCCGCGGCCTCCGCCGCGATGCCGACGGCGGCGGTCCGCGGCTCCCGCTTCTCGCCGGTCGGGCCAAGGCCGGAGGGAGTGGTGGCGGCGGCGTCCACCGGGGAGCGCTGACCCGAGGGACCGTAGTGGCGCAGGCCGGTGCGGCCGGCGGCGAGCATGCCGCGGGCGTCGTCGATGACGGCGTGGTCGAGCCCGGGCGCACCGAGGCTGCCCGCCACCCGGTCCGCCCACACGGCTATCTGCCGGCCGACCGGCACTGGGCCGGCCGGCCAGCCGGCCGATGGGGCGGCCGAGCCCGCGAGGACGGTGACAAGGGCGACCGGGAGGTCCGCCGCGATCGCGTCCAATACCTCGAAGAGCGGCTCGCTGGCCGGTGAGACCAGCACGTCGATGACACCGCCGCAGGTCAGGCCGACGGAGAACGCATCGTCGTCGGAGATGCCATAGGTCTCGAGCACGGCCGTGCCGGTGGCGAGCACCTCGGTCGCCACCTCATAGACGGCGCCTTCGACGCACCCGCCGGACACGCTGCCGAGCGCCTCGCCGACGGCGTCGACGGCCATCACCGCGCCCGGCTGGCGTGGCGCGCTGCCGCGTACCCCGACCACCGTCGCGACCGCGAACGGCGTCCCGGCGTCACGCCACCCGCGCAGGTGCTCCGTCAACTCCCGCATCCTGGCGTCACCCTCCGCCATCGCATCGTCAGCCTGGGTGTCTCAAGGGTTGCGCGCCCACCCGGTGCGCGCATCCGTCTCCACACCGAAGCCGCCAAATTTGGGCTATCGCCCAACAGTAGCGAGGCATCCCGGCATGAGCGGAGATATCCGCGTTTCGGGGCGGCCGTCGGCATGGAACGCCTGCCGCGCGTCCGGACAAAGGCCACGCTAGCGGCGGCCAGGATCCCACTCCCTCGACGGCCGGCCTGGCACGCCGATCGGCGCCCGGACGCAGGGCCAGGCGTTCCTCTGCCCAGCCCGCGATCAGAGGCACTCGAGCCGGGGCGGGGGAGGACGACGATCACCTGGCCGGAACGTGCGCCAACCGGGGCCGCGAGGATGGTGCCGAGGTAAGAACCACGTGTGCGGGTAGCGGGGCTTTTGTTGGCGGCGGGAGCCGGCCGACGCATGGGGACGCCCAAGGGGTTGCTGACGGTGGACGGCGAGCCGCTGGTGGCGCGAGGCGTCCGCCTGCTCGCCGCCGGCGGCTGCTCGCCGCTGACGGTGACGGTCGGGGCGGCGGCCGAGGAGGTCGCCGCCGCCCTGGACGGCGCGGGCGCCACCGACGGCGGCCCGCCGGCCGCCTCGTCCCCGGAGGAGGCGGTGCCGACGCGGGTCGTCCGGGTGGCCGACTGGCCCGAGGGCATGGGTGCATCGCTGCGCGCGGGCCTCGCCGCGCTCACGGCGGACGACCTGGCCGGGGTGGTCGTCGCGCTCGTCGACCAGCCACTCGTCAGCCCCGCGCTCATCCGCCGCCTCATCGACGCGGCACACACAGATCTGGATGGTCCGGACAGACAGCCACAGCTGGCGGCGGTCGTCGCCAGCTATGCGGGCCAGCCACGGACCCCGGTGCTGCTTCGTCGCGAGATCTGGCCGGACGTCGCCCGGCTGGCCCGCGGTGACGTCGGCGCCCGCGCCTGGCTACGCGCCAACCCGGACCGCGTACTCCAGGTGCCTTGCGAGGACGTCGGGAGCCCGGACGACATCGACACCCCCGCCGACCTGATCCGCCTGAAAGACGCCGGGCGCCAGGTCTAGTGCTTCTGAGGCGGGGACCTCCGGAGGTGCGAAGGAGGAGCATTTTCGCACCTCCTTCGGCAGTGCTTCTGGGACGTGGGCCTCCGGAGGTGCGAAGGAGGAGCATTTTCGCACCTCCTTTGGCCCGCTACGCGGGAAGGCCCGCCGCGCGGCGGCGGCCCGCACGGGTGCGGCGCGGGTCAGGGCTGACGGCGTCCGGGAAGCGGCGCAGGTACTCGCGCTCCAGCTCCATCATCCGCCGGGTGTGCGTCTCGAATGCGTCCTCACTACCTTCGAGGAACGTCGCATGTCGGGTTCGGTGCAGTTGACGCACTTCGCGAACCAGAGCCGCGTCGGACAGCTCGCGGCCAGGGATGCCGTCTGGGCGGTGGCTCATACCGCGGACGTACCCGCTCGCCCATCCACCAACCTTCCCGCCAGCGCCTTCACCCACCGGCGTCTGAGCCGATCAACCGTTCGGCACTGGCACTCTGGGGTCTGGGGGTCTGGGTGTCCTGGTGTCAGAGCGGTTCCGGCGTGGGGATGGGCGGGACGGGAATGTCGGGGCCCGGTACTGGCGGCGGGTACGGATCCGGCATCGGGGACGGCGGGACCGGGTCGGGATCGGGGGCCGGCGGCTGGGGGTCCGGGATCGGCGCCGGAGGAATCGGTTCGCCGGGGCCCGGCGTCGGACCGGGCGACGGCGGCGGCATCACCGAGCGGTGCGAACGCGGTGATCCCGCCCGCACCGCCCAGACCACTCGCACAGCCCGGGTCGCGAACGTCGTGCGGCTTGGGAGCGTTGTGGGGCTCATCTCGGCCTCCTTCACGGCACCTACTCAGCGTGCCCGTACCACCACCGCGCTGTCTCACACATGCCACCGAACGGAGTGAGATATGACGCCTCGGTCGGTCGCGCCCCCTTCCTCGGCAGGCTCGGCAGGCTCGGGGCCGGTAGTCGGCGGCGGCGACGGCCCGGGCTCGGGTTCCGCCGGATCGGCGAGACACGGGGATCCAGCCGGCGGGTCGACGACCACCCCGACCCCGCCGCCGGCGGAGCTCCAACGGAAACCGGCCAGGCGGATCGACGGGGAAGGCGCGTTCGGTAAACGCTGGCACAAATCGGCCACGTTGAGCGAGATGATCAACACGGGAGAGGGGCGGCTACCCGCGCGAAGGGGCCCACGAGGCACTCGGCTAGGATCGATCGGACAAGTCGACCGCTTGGCGATGATGCCGGCCGGCGACCACGGGGCCACCCGTAGCGGATGGTGGGCCGGCCTTGTGCCGGCGATGGGTGAAGGTCGGACCGGCGAAGCCGATCCGGGAGGAGCCCGAACCGCGACGGGTTGGAGGGCACACAGCGGCCCGGAGCGGATGGCGCGCTGATACCAGGCGGCAGACGCGACGGGTCACCGGTATTTGTTCGATCACCGGCGGCTCGCTCGCGAGGCCCGGCAAGACAGACGGAGGGCGCGGTGGGTGAGCCGATCCTCGCGATCGACTACGGCACCTTCCGAGCGTCCGCGGCATACGTGGTCGACGGTCAGGTCGAGCTGGTCAGGGAGTCCGCCAGCGGAGCGGTGTCCTGGCCCTCGTCGGTGTTCGCGGACGGCGAGAACCTGATCGTCGGCACGCTCGCCGAGCGTCGCAAGCGGATCTGGCCCGCGGCATACCGCGGCGAGGTCAAACGGGACCTGCGCCGTGAGGCCCCGGTGGTGCTCGACGGGCGGACCTACCCGCCGGCCAGGCTGGTCACCGCGACGATGGCCGCGCTGAAGTCCGAGGCGGAGGCCCAGCTCGGCGGGGCGCTGCCGCGCGCCGTCGTCACCATCCCCGCGGTGTACGACCCCGCCGGCCCGCTGCGCCGACTCATGATCGGCGCGGCCGAGGCCGCCGGTTTCGTCGACGTCGACCTGCTCGCCGAGCCGGTCGCGGCCGCATGGGCGCCGCTCGGCGCGGGCCGCCCGCACCCCGGCGACCTGATGCTCGTCTACGACCTCGGCGGCGGCACATTCGACGCGGCGCTGATCGCGGTCGGCTCGTCCGGCCGGCACGAGGTGATCGGCCACTCCTCGCTCTACGACTGCGGCGGACGCGACCTCGACCAGCTGCTCTTCGACGAGATCCTCGGCATCCACGGCCCGAGCCTCGAGCCGCTGCTCAACCCGACGGGCCCGGGCGAGGTGTTCCAGACCGCCGCGCGGCGCACCCGCCACGAGCTGATCGATTTTGCCCGCCAGCTCAAGCACCAGCTCACCGACGTGCCGATGGTCGAGGACGTGTTCGGCCCCGCCGGGCTGCTCGTCGGCATCGACCGTGAGCGCTTCGTCCAGCTCGCCTCGCCGACGCTGGCCCGCACGATGGCCTGCTGCCAGCACCTGCTCGACGCCGCCGACGTCCCGGCGGAGAAGTTGGGCGGGGTGCTGCTCGTCGGCGGCGGCTCGCGGATGCCGGTGGTCGCGGACATCCTGTCCGGGAAGCTGGGCGTCGCCACCGACTGGCCGCCCCAGGAGCTGTTCGTCCCGTTGGAGCCGGAACTCGCGGTCGTGCGCGGCGCGGCGGCCTGGGCCGCCTCGGTCTCCACCCGGCGCACGGTCGCGGCCAGGCCCAGCCCGGTCGTCCAGCCGGCCCGCTGGGAGATCCCCGGCGGCACCGCGACGATGGTCCGCTGGCTCGCCGAGCCCGGCGCACGGTTCGAGGCGGGCACCGTGCTCGCCCGGGTGCGCCTGACCGACGGCTCGCTGTTCGACCTGGCCGCGGAGGCCTCCGGCAGCCTGCTGCACACGCACGCCAGGCCGGGCACGTCCATCACCGAGCATGACTGGATCGCCACCACCCTGCCGACCTCGCCCATACCGCTCGGCCAGTCGCGCGGCAACGGTGGCGGTGGCGCCGACCTGCGCGGCGGCGCGACGATCGAGCGCTCGCACCGGCCGGCGCACCTCGTCGAGGTCAGCTTGCGGGCAACCCTGACCGGCCACGAGCGCGACGTGACAAGCTGCGGGTTCTCTCCCGACGGCCGGCTGCTGGCCACCACCAGCAAGGACGGCATCCAGCTCTGGGACGTGAACACCGGGCGGTCGGTGGACGAGCTGGCCGTTCCCGGCCGCAAGAGCTCGATCCCGAACAGTTGCGCGTTCTCCCCGGACGGCAAGCTGATCGCCATCACCGGCAGCGACAAGACGATCCGGATCTTCGACGTCGCGACCAGGGCCGAGACGGCGGCGTTCTCCGGCCACAAGGGCCCCGTCTACGGCGTCGCGTTCTCCCCCGACGGCACCCTGCTGGCCACCACCAGCACCGACCGGACCGTCAAGCTGTGGGGTGTCTCGACCGGCAAGCAGATCGCCTCCCTCACCGGCGACCACCGCGGCTCGATCTACGGCTGCGCGTTCTCGCCCGACGGGCGGCTGCTGGTCTCGGCCGGCGCCGAGGCAATCTTCCTGTGGGACGTCGCGCTCGGCGAGAGCATCATGAAGGTGCCCGGGCACACGAACTTCGCGAACGGGTGCGCGTTCTCGCCCGACGGCCTGCTGCTGGCCACCACCAGCAACGACGGCACCCGGGTGACCGACGTCCCGACCGGCACGACGACGATGACGCTCGGCGGTTCGGCGCAGAGCTGCGCGTTCTCCCCCGACGGCCAGCTGCTCGCGACCGCGAGCACCGACGACGTCGCCCGCCTGTGGGACGTCAGCACCGGGGTCGAGGTCGCGACGCTGTCCGGTCACAGCGGCACCGTCATGAGCTGCGCGTTCGCCCCGTTCGGCCTGCTGCTCGCGACGACGAGCACAGACGCCACGGCCCGCCTCTGGGAGATCATCTACACCCGTTAGTGATCCTGGGGGCAACGGCCGCCGGGCGTGCGAAGGAAGATCATTTTCGCACGCCCTTTGGCCATCTAGTGATCCTGGGGACAACGGCCGCCGGGCGTGCGAAGGAAGATCATTTTCGCACGCCCTTTGGCCCTCTAGTGATCCTGGGGACAACGGCCGCCGGGCGTGCGAAGGAAGATCATTTTCGCACGCCTTTTGGCCCTCTAGACGCCCTCGCCTGAGCGCCCTCGCCAGTGGTGGCAGGGCTGAGCGAGCCGCGTGCCGCGGGCGTGCGCGCGGCGCTTGACCGGTTGCGGGCGGATGGCCGATCGTTGACCCTCCGATGGCCAGGTCTCGACGCCCGAACCCTCTCTGTGTCCCGATGACTACGTGGTGTGTCGCTCCGCTGTGGTGAGTCACCCCACGTTGCCCTGGTCCCCCCTCCCAGAGCCCGCCAGAATGGACCGCTAACCGCAGGTTCCCCGTCCGTCTGTCCGACGCTGGTGCCCACACGGCGCCGGAGACGCTAAGCCCGGTGAGGAGCACGCGTGCACAAGGTCCTGGTCGCCAATCGCAGTGAGATCGCGGTACGGGTGTCTCGTGCGGCCCATGAGCTGGGTTTGCGGACGGTCGCGGTGTACACGCCCGAGGATGTTTCGTCGCTGCATCGGACGAAGGCCGACGAGGCGTACGAGCTGGGCGAGCCCGGGCATCCGGTGCGGGGCTACCTGGACATCGACGAGTTGCTGCGGGTCGCGAAGCACGCGGAGGCGGATGCGCTGCATCCGGGGTATGGGTTTCTGTCGGAATCCGCGGCGCTCGCGGAGGCGTGCGCGACGGCGGGGATCACGTTCGTCGGGCCGCCGCCGGCGGTGCTGCGGCTGACGGGGGACAAGGTCGCGGCGCGGAACGCGGCGATCACGGCGGGGTTGCCGGTGTTGCGGGCGTCGGTGCCGCTGCCGGATGGGGCTGGTGCGCTGGCGGCGGCGGAGGAGGTTGGTTTCCCGCTGTTCGTGAAGGCGTCGGCGGGTGGTGGTGGGCGGGGTCTGCGGCGGGTGGCGCGGGCGGCGGACCTGGCGGATGCGGTGGGCTCGGCGGTGCGGGAAGCGGCGGCGGCGTTCGGTGACGGGACGGTGTTCCTGGAGCAGGCGGTGGACCGTCCGCGTCACATCGAGGTGCAGGTCCTCGGGGATGCGACCGGGGCGGTGATCCATCTGTTTGAGCGGGACTGTTCGGTGCAGCGCCGTCATCAGAAGGTCGTGGAGATCGCGCCGGCGCCGCGGCTGGATCCGGCGGTGCGCGACGGGTTGTGCGACGCGGCGGTGCGGTTCGCCCGGCATGTGGGCTATGTGAACGCGGGGACGGTGGAGTTCCTGGTCGGGGCGGATGGCCGGTACACGTTCATGGAGATGAACCCGCGGATCCAGGTCGAGCACACGGTGACCGAGGAGGTCACCGGTGTGGATCTGGTGGGTGCGCAGCTGCGGATCGCCGCGGGAGACACGTTGGCGGATCTGAACCTGCCCCAGGAGGCGGTCACGATCCGCGGCGCGGCGATCCAGTGCCGGGTGACGACGGAGGATCCGGCGCAGGACTTCCGTCCGGACACCGGTCGGATCTCCTACTACCAGTCGCCGGGCGGTCCGGGGGTGCGCCTGGATGGTGCGACCTACTCCGGCGCCGAGGTCAGCCCGTATTTCGACTCGTTGCTGGTGAAACTGACGTGTCGGGGCGGCACGGTGGAGAAGGCGTCGCGGCGGGCGCGCCGGGCGTTGCGGGAGTTCCGGATCCGCGGGGTACGGACCAACATCGAGTTCCTGTCCCGGCTGCTCGCCGACGAGGCGTTCCTGGCCGGTGGGGTGACGACGTCCTTCATCGACGAGCGGCCGTGGCTTTTGGCCGGTGACGGTGGCACCGACAAGACCAGCCGGATGCTGGCCCGTCTCGCGCACGCGACGGTCAACGGCCACAGGCGGCCGGCCGGCGCGGCGTTCACCGACCCGCGCCGGCTGCTACCCGCGCTGGAGGCGGCTGACGGGCCGGGCGAGTCCGACGGGCCGGATGGGCTGGTGGCGGGGTCGCGTCAGCTGCTCGCCGAGGTCGGCCCCGCCGGGTGGGCGTCCCGGCTGCGGGCGCGGACGACACTCGCGGTGACGGACACGACGTTGCGTGACGCCCACCAGTCGCTGCTGGCGACCCGGCTGCGCAGCTTCGACATCCTGGCCGCCGCCCCGGCGTTCGCCCGCCTCACCCCGAACCTGCTCAGTCTGGAGTGCTGGGGCGGGGCGACCTACGACGTGGCGTTGCGGTTCCTGTCCGAGGACCCGTGGGACCGGCTCGCCGCGCTGCGCGAGGCCGCGCCGAACATCTGCCTGCAGATGCTGCTACGCGGCCGTAATGCCGTCGGCTACACCCCCTACCCCGACGAGATGGTCCAGACGTTCGTCCAGGAGGCCGCGGCGACCGGGATCGACCTGTTCCGCATCTTCGACGCGCTCAACGACATCGAGCAGATGCGCCCCGCCATCGACGCCGTCGTCCAGGACACGGCGGCGATCGCCGAGGGCACCCTGTGCTACACCGGCGACCTCACCGACCCGGGCGAGCGGATCTACACCCTCGACTACTACCTGCGCCTCGCCGAGCAGCTCGTCGGTGCTGGCGTGCACGTGCTCGCGATCAAGGATATGGCCGGTCTGCTGCGCCCCCCGGCCGCGACCCGGCTGGTCACGGCGCTGCGGGAACGCTTCGACGTGCCGGTCCACCTGCACACCCACGACACCGCCGGCGGCCAGCTCGCGACCCTGCTCGCCGCGGCGAACGCCGGCGTCGACGCGGTGGATGCGGCGGCGGCGCCGATGTCGGGCGGCACCAGCCAACCGAACATGTCCGCGCTGGTCGCCGCGACCGACCACACCCCGCGGGCCACTGGCATCCCGCTCGCGGCGCTCTCGGCGCTGGAGGCCTACTGGGAGGCGGTCCGCGACCTGTACGCGCCGTTCGAGGCCGGTCTGCGGGCACCGACGGGGGCTGTGTATCGCCATGAGATCCCCGGCGGCCAGCTGACGAACCTGCGCCAACAGGCCATCTCCCTCGGCCTCGGTGACCGCTGGTCGGAGGTGACCGAGTGCTACGCGATCGCGAACGAGCTCCTCGGCAAACCCATCAAGGTCACCCCGACGAGCAAGGTCGTCGGCGACCTCGCCCTGTTCATCGCCGGCGGCAACATCGACCCGAAGACCCTGCGCACCGAACCGGAGAAGTTCGACCTGCCCGCGAGCGTGCTGGGCTACCTGGCCGGTGAGCTCGGCACCCCACCCGCCGGCTTCGCCGAGCCCTTCCGCGAGCGCGCCCTCGCCGGCCGTCGCCCCGCCCCGCCCGCGGTCGACCTCGCCCCCGATGACCAAGCCGCGCTTGCCGGCCAGGACCGCCGGGCCGCGCTGTCGCGGCTGCTGTTCCCCGGCCCGTGGCGCGACTACACCAAAGCCGTCGAACTCTACGGCGACAGCTCCGTCATCCCAACCGAGGCCTTCCTCTACGGCCTGCTACCCGGCGAGCCCGCCAGCGTCTTCCTGGAACCGGGTGTCGAGATCATCGTCGAGCTGGAGACGATCGGCGAACCGGACCGCGCCGGGATCCGCACCCTGTACCTGCGCGTCAACGGCCAGCCCCGACCGGTCCGAGTCCGCGACGAGTCGATCACCTCGGTCTCCGCCGCCGCCCGCCGCGCCGACCCGAACAACCCCGGCCACATCGGCGCCGGCCTGCCCGGCATCGTCACCTACACCGTCAAGGCCGGCGACACCATCGAAAAGGGCGACCGCCTCGCCGTCATCGAGGCCATGAAAATGGAAGCCGCCGTCACCAGCCCGGTGGCCGGCACCATCACCGAACTCACCCACACGACCGGCGACTCCGTCGAAGTCGGCGACCTCCTCGCCACCATCCAACCCTGACCCACGGGCCGCGGCCCACAGCCCGCGGGTCGCGGCCCACGGGTCGCGGCCCGTGGGCCCGGCGGCCCGAGCCGCCGCCACCCACACGATCTGGTGGAACCGGAAATTCTTTCGGCGGCCAACTCCGAAGCGGAATTGAGCTTTCCTCAGGTCACTGTCGTTCCACCGTTGACCGCACCATCACCGTTGTCCGTTGCCTCACCGGCGACGGCGGTCAGGTCGTAGATGCTGACGCCGCCGACCGTGGTGGGCGTGAAATTCTCCTGGACCCAGGCGGTGATCGCGGAAGCCTGCTGACTACCGCCGTTTCCGCGGCCGGAAAGCCCGCCACCGATGAAGTAGTGAATCTTTCCTTCGGCGACGTACTTCTGGAACTGCGCGAGTGTGGGCGACGGGTCGGTGCCGTTGAAGCCGCCGATCGCCATGACCGGCTCGTCGGCCGCCAGCTGGTACCCGGCGGCATTGTTCGAGCCGACGGCGGCCGCGGCCCAGGTGTACGCGGAGCTGTTCTGCCTCAGCAACGCCACCAGGTCCGCGCCCGGGTCCGTCGCGCCGAGCAGGCCGCCCATGCCGCCACCCTGACCACCAGTACCGCCCTGGCCGCCGGGGAGGCTGGGCGTCCCACCGCCGAAACCACGGCCGAGTCCGCCACCGGGCATCGTTCCGCCCTGCCACGGGAAGCCGCCCTGGCCCTGCTGCCCCTGTCCCTGGCCCTGGCCTAGTCGGCCCTGGCCACCGGGGAAGCCGCCGGCGGCGGGACGGGCGTTGCCCCCACCGGCCGACGGGCCCGCGCTCGGGAGCGCTCCCGTATGCGGCGAGTCCGCGGTCGCCAGGGCATAGCTGGTCGGGCCGAGCAGGCAGCCGGCCAGAGCCAGGCCCGCGACGGCGAGGCCCGCGCGGGCCGGCAGCCGGGACACGCCCAGGAGCAGTACCGCGCCCGCGAGCCCCACCACGAGCACGGCGGGGCGCAGCCACTCGTGCCAGCCGGCGGTACGGTCGAGCAGATGGGCGCACCACCACGCCGTGAGGGCCGTGACAGCGGCGAGCGTGACGGCGGCCGCCGGGTGCTCGCGACGCTCCCAGAGCGCGACCGACCCCATGCCGACCAGCGCGCCGATCGCCGGGGCCAGCGCGACCGTGTAGTAAGGATGGAAGATCCCCTGCATCTCGCTGAACACGATGCCCGTCACCAGCAGCCAGCCGCCCCACACCAGGAACGCCGCGCGCGCCCGGTCGGTGCGCGGAGTCCATCGCGGCTGGCGGACCGGCTCCTGGCCGGTTGCTGAGTGCGTCGCGGAAGGCGCCCAGGACGGCTGGCCCGGCGGCTCATGGTCGGCCGCGGACGGCATCGGCGACGGAGTTGCCCAGAGCTGCCGGCGGGCGGGCTCCGCGCCGCCCGACCAGAACGGCATGACCCGCGACGTCACCCACAGACCGGCGACGAGCAGCGCGAGCGCGGCCGGCAGCAGCCAGGCGACCTGGCCGCCGATCTCGGTGTTGAACATCCGGCCCCAGCCGGTCTGGCCCCAGCCGCCGCCGGCCGTCGGCGGCCCGAACACCCGTCCGGCCGCGGCCCCGGCGCCGCCACCCCCGCCGCCGGGGCCACCGCCCACGCTGCCTGTCTCGTCGCCGGTCAGCCGGCCGAAGCCGTTGTAGCCGAGGGTGAGCTCCAGGATGCTGTTGTGCTGGGAGCCGCCGATGTACGGGCGGGCGGAGGCTGGGACGAGCTCCACGACGGCGATGTACCAGCCGGCCGACGCGACCAGCGCGAGGCCGGAGAGCAGTACGTCACGCACCCGCCGGCCGATCCCCGTCGGCGCCGCGACCAGGTACACCACCGCGAGCACCGGCACGATCAGGAATGCCTGCAGCATCTTGGTCAGGAAGCCGAACCCGACCAGCACGCCGGCGAGCGCGAGCCAGCGCGCGCTCGCCCGTTCGACGGCCCGCAGCGTCGCGTACGCCGCGCCGATGAGCAGCAGCACCAGCAGTGCGTCCGGGTTGTTGAACCGGAACATCAGCACGGCCACCGGCGTCGTCGCGAGGACGAGCCCGGCGATCAGGCCGGCGGCCGGGCTGAAGGCCCGCCGGACGGTCGCGTACAGCAGCCCGACGGAGGCGACGCCGCACAGCGCCTCCGGCACCAGAATGCTCCACGAGCTCAGGCCGAAGATCCGCACCGACAGGCTCATCAGCCACATCGCGACCGGCGGCTTGTCGACGGTGATCGAGTTACCGGCGTCCGAGGACCCGTAGAAGAGCGCCTTCCAGCTCTGCCCGCCGGCCTGGGCCGCCGCCGAGTAGAAGGCGTTCGCCCACCCGGACCGGCCCAGCCCCCACAGGTAGAGCACCGCCGTCGCCGCCAGCAGCACGAGCAACGCCGGTCGGGCCCACCGCGGGTCGTCCGCCGGTCCCCTGGCCACCCGCGCGAGCCGCCCGCGCCATCCCGGGCCGCCGTCTCCCGGGCCGCCGTCTCCCGGGCCGCCGTCTCCCGGGCCGCCGTCCGCCGGGCCGCCGTCCGCCGGGCCGCCGTACGGCCCTGCCAGACCGGCCAGGTCCGCGGCTCCCGGCTGGCCGACCGGCTCGCGCGGACCAGCCGGCGCGGGCGGAGCGGCCACGGCGATGGTCCCTGCCGCGCCCACCGCGGCAGGGACGCTCTTGGACGTGCCAAACGTGCCGGCCGCGGCAGTCGGGCCGGTCGCGGCGCCGACGGCCTCGGCGTCGTCAGGGACGGCTCGCTGCCCCGGCAGGTCCGCCGCGGTGGCGCGCGACACCGGCTCGTGCGTTGTCATGTGTTCAGGGTCGCCGGGGCGTCTGTGGTTTTCCTGAACGGGTTCCTAAACGCTGCCAGCAGCCAGCGGGCCGCGGCGTGCTGGCAATCGGCCCCAGGGCGTCGCCCTTGCCGGTCCCGCGCGCGACGCTGCTCCATGATCTGGTGGAATTTTTCCGAGCTATAGGTCGAATACTCCACCAGATCATCGGATCGGGTCCGCCGGGCGCGGAGGCTCAGCGCCTCCCGAGATCCGCGTAAGCCGAGACGCGGAGTCCACTGATTCGCGCGCCGCCCGCCGCCGGGCATGCGCCGCCTGGCATGCGCCGCGCGCCGCCGGGCGTGGCCGCCGGGCCGAGGGGGCTGGGCCGCGTTCGCGAATCAGCCCGGGATGGGATCAGCCCATGGTGCGGGCGCCGTCCAGGGACTCGCGGATGATGTCGGCGTGGCCGGCGTGCTGGGAGGTCTCCGCGATGAGGTGCAGGAGCACGCGGCGGGCCGACCAGCTCGCGCCCGGCTCGAACCAGGGCGCCTCCGGCAGCGGATGGCCGGCCCCGAGGTCCGGGATGCCGGCGACGATCTCCTCCGTACGCCGGGCGACCTCCTCGTAGCGCGCCAGGACGCCGGCGAGCGTCTCACCCTCCACCAGGCGGAACTCCGCCTCACGCTCACTGAAGCCGTTCGCGAACGCCTCCCCGCCGCGAACCACGAAGTCCATCCACCTCCGCTCGGTGAGGGCGACGTGCTTGACCAGCCCGCCGAGGGTCAGCTCACTCACCGTGGTGCGGGCGGCGGCCTGCTCGTCGGTCAGGTCCTTGGTGGTGAAGCGCAGGAAGAACCGGTGGCGCGCCAGTGTCTCCAGCAGGTCGGTGTGCTCGCCGGTGAGCGCGGGAGCGCCGGCGCCGGCCTCGCTGGCCGCCGCCGCGGCCTCGCCGGCGTTGGCCGGGGCCTCCGCACCAGGCTCGAGGGTTGCGGTGTCGGTGGCCGAGCTCGTGGTGGTGATGATCGCCGTCATCGTCGATGGTCCTTCCTGCGCGGCTGTCAGGGGATGACGTTCGATGCCGCGGGGTCCCGCCTTCCGGGGCCTGGCGGTGGATCCGCCGCCGTCGTCCGTCGGATTCGACGCTAGAAGCGATAGCGGCCAGATCTCGTCCGCAATGGCCGCGGATTTCCCGGACCCGGGCGTCGGGCCGGCGCGCTCTTCCGCGTGTCGGTACCCCTGGGCCGGTTTCCGCGCTCCGTCGCCGACGAGACATATATCCGCGCAAGGGCGGCCGCCACGTCGGCGCGATCGTGCGCTTAGGGTTAGACGGTGGCCATCCGCGTACTGCTCGCCGAGGACGATGCGCTGCTACGGCATGGCCTCGCGACGCTGATCGAGCGGACCGACGGAGTGGAGCTGGTCGGCGCCGTCACGGACCGGCCGTCGGTGGAGCAGGCCGTCCGCGAGCTGTCCCCGGACGTCGTCGTCACGGATATCCGGATGCCGCCGACGCGGACCGACGAGGGCATCCAGGTCGCCGCCTGGCTACGCCGGGAGCACCCGGGTGTCGGCGTCGTCGTGCTCAGCCAGTTCGCCGAGGCCACCTACGCGCTCGCGCTGTTGGAAGGCGGCTCGGCCGGGCGTGCCTACCTGCTCAAGGAACGCGTCGCCGGGCTGGACGAGCTGCTGCGGGCGATCCGCGCGGTGGCGGCCGGCGAGTCGGTGATCGACCCGGCTGTCGTCGAGGGCCTCGTCGCCGCCAACACCAGGCGCACCCATTCCGAGCTCGACCGGCTGACCCCGCGGGAGCGTGAGGTGCTCAGCCACATGGCCCAGGGCTGGAGCAACGCGGCGATCGCCGCGAGCCTGGTGCTCTCGGAGCGCGCGGTCGAGAAGCACAGTAACTCGATCTTCGCCAAGCTGGGCCTGACCGACGAACCGGACCTGAACCGCCGCGTCAAGGCGGTCCTGCTTTACCTCCACTCGGGCCAGCAGAACGCCGCGGGCACGCCCGACGGCTCGCCGACCACCCGCCAGGCCCGCCCAGGCGCCGGCCGCGCACCCCGCGGCGGCTGAGAAACAACCACGACTCCCAAGGCCAACGCCAGCCACCTCTGACACCCACCGCTATCGACGCCCGCCGTCTCAGTCACCTCAAGGTCTTGGTCGTCCAGAGGCAGCCGGGATGTGACGTCCTCCTGATAACCGGCAAGCGCGACTCAGCCATCACGACCCTGGACGTCCAGCGACAGACAGGAATGTCATGTCGTACCGGTACCAGCAAACGCAACTCGACCACAAATAGTGACGGCGCATCAGCGCTACGTCAACGCAACCATCTCGTCGGTCCCGACTGGTCGGACCACCCTCATCTGCCTCGGCCCGGAACCACGTTGGGAGCAGGGTCCCTGCCGGATCGGCGACAGGGTTCCTGCCGGCTCGCGAAGCGATCTGGGAGGTAAGCGATCTGGGAGGTCAGGCTCAGCGCCCGACAGACATCCCATGGGCTTGGATGTCCAGCCACAGCTGGTGACGGCGCATTGGCGCAATACCTACCCAGCCACCTCGTCAGCCCGGTCCCAGCCAGACCACCGCCATATGCCAGGGCCCGGAACCACGCGGGGAGGGCGCCCAGCGCCCGACACGGGGCGAGCGCGTCCAGCGTCTCGCCCCGGCAGGGGGGTTAGCCACACCCTGCGACGTGGGTGGTCGCATCCTGGGTTAGAACGGGACAGGCGGACACACTGGATTCATGACCTCCCCCTCCGCCGTCTCGGTCCTTGTCGTGGACGACCAGCGACCCTTTCGCATGGCGGTACGCGCCGTTGTCCGGCGCGCGCCGGGATTCGTCCTGGCCGGCGAGGCGGACACGGGCGAGGCTGGCGTCGCCGCCGCCGAGTCGCTGCGCCCAGACCTCGTCCTGATGGATGTGAACCTGCCCGGCATCGACGGTGTCGCCGCCGGCAGCCGGATCCGCGACGCCGACCCGCACACCGTCGTGGTTCTCTGTTCCACCTACGGCAAGACCGATCTTCCGGCGACCGTCGCCACCAGCGGCATGGACTACCTCCACAAGGCGGACCTCGCGCCCGCCGTCCTGCGCGCTCTCTGGGAACGCCGCACCTCCGACGACGACTAGCCACCCACCGCCGGTCGGCGGCACGCGCCCAGCCGCCTCAGGAAGGTCGCGGAGGTTCCGGTACCGGCCGACGGGGTGGCGGCATCGCGCGGCGCTGGGCGACCGCGGCCTAACCGGATCGCGAGTGGACCGAGGGCCGCAGCCAGGCGTTGCGCGGGGCCGGGATGAGCGCCGCGAGAGCTCCGATGACCAGGGCCACCGGCGGCAGCGCCAGCAGCAGCAGGCCCGGGACCGCGACGTCGCCCCCGACGCCGGTGGCGCTCGCGATCTCCCACCACACCAGGCGCCCGACACCGAGGCCGAGGGGAATCCCGACGCCGACCGCGCCGAGCGCCGTCACGCAGGCCGCCGTCACCGAGGCCGCGGCCGTCTGCGCCGGGGTGCTCCCGAGCGTGCGCAGTACGCCGGCCTCGCCGGCGCGCCGGCGCCAGCTCGTCGTCACCGAGTGGACCAGCGCGATGGCCGCGAGGCCGCCGAGCACGATCTCGAGCACCTCGGGCAGCCTGCCGATGCCGCCGAGGTTCGCGACCTCCGTCGGCGGCTGCCGGGGCGCCACCTCGTACTCGTCGCCGAGGTCCCCGACGAGCGACGACACCGGCACGCCGTCGGCGGCGGTGACCAGGCCGTCCCACCAGGGAGCCGTCCGCTGGGTCTGCTCGAGCACGCCTGGTTCGAGCAGCAAGTTGTCGCCGAGTCGTTCCCCGCCGACCGGCGGCCCGAGCCCGACGCCCACCACGGTGACCCGCGCCCCGTGGTCGCCACCCGGCCTGGGCGCCAGGTCGAGGACGTCACCGACCTCGACGCCCAGGTCCCGGGCGGCATGCGTCCCGACCACCACCTCACCCGGGCCGCGGCCGAGCCGCCCGGAGAGAATCGTCCAACGCTGCTCACCGGTAGACGAATGGACGGCGTACGCGGTGACCTCGACGCAGCCGGGACCCGGCCTCGCCGCGGGCGCCGCCTGGATCCGCCGGCTGGGGCTGTCATCGGCGGTACCCGTCGCGCCGCAGTTGTCGCCCGCGAGCACCGTCGAGCGGGCGACCAGGCTGACGGCGGCTATCCAGGGGTCCACCTTCAGCCGCGCGACGATGTCCGGCCGGGCGTCGAGGAGGTCGAGGTCGGCCGTCCAGCCGTAGCGGTTGGGATCTCTCATCAGCCGATCGACGCCGTGCGCGACCGTCGCCGCGGCCACCAGCGCCGCGACCGAGATCATGGCGGTGATGACGGAGGGACGGCGGCCCGACGACGGCCGGTGCCCGGTGAGCGCGAACCGCGCGCCCACCCACAGCCAGGCCGGGCCCACCCAGGCCGGCCCGGGACGCGGCCAGCCGGCGCGCACCGGGCCGGCGGCGCGCGCGGCCCCGGCGGCGGCCCGGCCGCGGCCCGCACGCGCGGCCGACCAGCCCGCGAACGCCAGGACGAGACCGACGGCGCCCACCGCGGTGATCCCCGCGATCGCGAGGTTGGGCGCGTAGCCAGGATGGGGCTCAAGGTCGGCCACCGGGCCGATCGGCTCCAGCCGCCCGGCGAGCAGCGGCCCCATCGCGGCGACCAGCCCGGCGAGCGCCGCCGCCGGGACGGCCGCGAGTACCCGCGCCGCCGCCCTTCCGGCCGGTGTCACGCCGAGCACGGCCTCGATCCGCTGCTCCGTCACGCGCGCGTAGTGGTGTCGCGCGAACGCCACCGCCGCGGTGGCGAGCCCGGTCACCCCGACGACGACGGCGAACGCCACCAGGCCGGTCAGCAGCACCCGGGTCGTGGCCCCGACGCGGGCGTCCGAGTCGGTCGCCGGATGGTTCACCTCGAGAATCGGGAACTCGGCCGCCTGGGGGTCCTGCTCGTCACCGGCCGCCGCGGCGGCGCGGGCGAGCGCCGCGTCGGCACGCGCCACCGCGTCCGGAGCCGGCACCAGCTTGATCATGACGGTGATGCCGACGGCGGCGAGGTCCTGGGCGACGGCGGGCGAGACCAGCAGCGGTGTCTGCTGGGCCGTCGCGCCAGCCATCCGGACGAGGCCGGTCACCCGCACCGTTATCCGTGGCCCGTGCGGCATCCCGAAGCCGGTGTCGAAGCTGAAGAAGTCCTCCCTGGTCAGCGTCCGCAAGGTCAGGACATCGTCGACCCCGACCCCGAGCGACCTGGCCGTTCGCTCGTCGAGAACCGCCTCCGCCGCGGTCGGGTCGTAGTCCCGGCCCTTCACGACGACCGGGGTGTAGACGCCTACCTCCGAGCCGACCGGGTGGCCGGCGAGCATTCCGAGGTACACGACTCCCGGCCGGTTCTCCACCCGGGCCGCGGACCCCGCGGTGATCCAGACGGACCGCAGGCCGGGAACCACCGACGCGGCCCTGGCCGCGAGCCCCGGTCCGCCGGGCACTGTGATCTGCAGGTCCGGCACCGCCGTCGCGCGTTCGAGCCGGGCGGGGGCGGTCCCGGTGCGCCGGGTCAGCGCGGCCGCGCCGCCGACGACCGCGCCGACCAGTCCTACGAGCAGTCCGAGCGCGACCAGGCTGAGCCAGCGACGCCGCAGCTGCCCGAGGGCGATCATGCGGACGGCGCCGAACACCGGGGCTGCCATGTCTCAGCCGCCGTTCCCGCCGGGCTCGCCCGGCACGGGCGCCACGCGCCCATCCGACGCGGCCGGCACGCGGCCGTCCGCCGTGGCCGCGCCCGCGCGGGCGCCACCCACCAGCGCCTCGGCGCCTCCCGGGGCTCCCGTCGCGTCCTCGCCCGCCGCCACGTCGCCCGCCGATGGGCCGACGGCCACCGAGCCACCCACGGCGGCGGCACCACCGGGGCCGGCGCCAGAGCCGGACGTGGAGCTGGACGTGGAGCTGGCACCAGTGCCGGAGCTGGAGCCGGGGGGCAGCGTCGAGCCGCCGGCGGAAGGGGCGGCGAGGCCGCTGGCGACGCTGCCCGTGTTGTCAGCCAGCGGGACGACGGCGCCCAGCCGCACCCCCTCGCCCGGTGCCGACTCGATCACGAGCGAGCCACCGATCGCGCCGATCCGGTCGCGCATGTTCGTGAGTCCCTGGCCGGCGGGCCGCCGCCGCGGGTCGAAGCCAGGGCCGTCGTCGGCGACGCTGAACGCCAGCGCGTCCTCGCGCTCGGTCAGGGCGATCTCCACCTGGCTGCCGGGCGCGTGCTTGGCGGCATTCTGCAGAGCCTCCAGGCAGCAGAAGTAGACGGCTGCCTCGACGTCCGGGCCGTGCCGGCCGACGCCGTCCGTGACGAGCCGTACGCCCAGCGGGGAGCGAGAAGCGGCGGCGCGCAGGGCCTCGGTCAGGCCGGAGGAGCGCAGCAGCGGCGGGTAGATGCCCTGCGCGAGGTTGCGCACCTCGGAGATCGCGGCGGTCACCTGCTCGGCCATCTCGCCGATCAGCTCCTCGGCCGCCTCGGTGTCCTCGGTGACCAGGTCACGCACCAGCCGCAGACCGATCGCGAGCGAGACCAGCTGCTGTTGGGCGCCGTCGTGCAGGTCCCGCTCGATCCTGCGCCGCTCGGCGTCGGCGGCGGCGACCAGCCGGGCCCGGGAGACCCGCAGCTCGTCGTTCGCCCGGCGCAGGTCCACGAGCGCCTCGCGCAGGTTCGCGTCGAGCTGCCGGTTGTGCAGCACGGCGCCAAGCCGGGTGCCGAGCTCGGCGAGCAGGCGGTCTTCCGCCTCGCTGAACCGCGGGTCGTCCACCCACCGTTCGACGACGAGCAGGCCGAGCAGCGCGCCGCTGGCCCGCGCCGGGACGACCCGCAGCTGGATGCCCGGCCGCGCCCAGACCAGCCGCGGCACCCACAACGACAGCCAGCCGGGACCCGCGACCCTGGCCCGGGACAGGGCGACCAGGTCACCGGCGGACAAGGAGAGCGTCTCGCCCGGCCGGGCCTGCCCCAGGCCCGCGTCCGCGAGCTCGGACCTACCGCCCTGGCCGGCCGGCGACGGGACAGAGGATCGGCGCGGTGGGGGCTCCGGCAGCACGACGGCGGCCGTGAGCCGCCCGCCGGCCCCCGTCCAGATCTCGACGCGGCGCAGCGCCAGGGTGCGGCGCAGCGCGTCGGCGAGCTGCACGAGCGCCTGCTCCAGCGGCCCATCCCGGCTCGTCTGTTCGCCGAACGTCGCCAGCACGTCGTCCGGCCGGAAGCGCCCGCCGCGCGCGGCCCGGCGGGCTGCGCGCCTAGCCGGTATCCGCAGCGCCACGCTGAGCGTGGCCGCGGTCGCCGCGCTCACCAGCACAGGCATGAGGAACCCGGCGCCGTTGTCGTCGGGGATCCGGCCGAGCGCGACCACCGACGCCGCGAGTGCCCCGGCCCCGACCAGCGCGAACGAGGCGACATCCGCGCCGAGGATCAGCACCTGCTCCGCGTGCCGCCGCGGCGTGCCGAACTGGCCGGCGAGCACGCCCGCGACGAGTAGCACCGCCGCCGACACGATCGGCACCCACCAGGGGGGATACCCGGCGCCCAGCAGCCGCGGCACGGCGCACAGCGCGGCGATGCCGGCGGCGGCGAGCACGGCGGCGATCAGCAACAGCCGTCGCGGCCGCGAGGTCGTCTCACGCGCACGCGGCGGCGCGGCGAGCGGCGGCAGGCTCACCGGCGCACCTCGCCGCGTCCGGGGCCGCCGGCGCTGTCGCCGTCGCAGTGGCGGCGGCGGTGTATGCCTAGGCCAGGTCCTCGGGTCATGGCAGGTCCTCGAGGCCGGACGGGCTCTCGATCTGGCCGTCGCGCATGGCCACGATCCGCTGCGCGCCGGCGGCGACCGCGGCGTCGTGGGTGACCATCACGATGGTCTGACCACGCGCGTGCAGCCTGGTGAACAGGTCGAGCACCTCGGCCGCGCCAGCGGAGTCCAGCGCGCCCGTCGGCTCGTCGGCGAGCAGCAGCGTGGGGCTCCCGGCGAGCGCCCTGGCGATCGCGAGCCGCTGACGCTGGCCACCGGACAGCGTCGCGGGCAGCGCCTCGGCCCGCTCCAACAGGCCGAGCACGTCGAGGAGGTCCTGCGCGCGGCGCACCGCGGCACGCCGGCCGAGCCCGGCAAGCCGCGCGGCCAGCACCACGTTGTCGGCCGCCGTCATGCTCTCCAGCAGGTGGAAGAACTGGAACACCATGCCCACGTGCCGGCGGCGCAGCCGGGCGAGCTGGGTCTCGGACAGCTCGCCGAGTGCCTGACCGGCGACCACCACGGATCCGTCGTCCGCGCGCTCCAGCCCGGCGATGATGTTGAGCAGCGTGGACTTGCCGCTGCCGGACGGGCCCGTGACGGCGACGAACTCGCCGGGCCAGACCGTGAGCGACGCCCCCCGCAGCGCCCGGACCGGGGCCACCTCCGCGTCGAAGGTCCGGTGCACGCCGACCACTGTCACGACCGTCTCCGGCGAGGTCTCCCACCGCTCCGGATCGCCCGCCGGGCGGTCAGTGGCGCCCGCGGCGCGCGCGCCCCCGTCACCCGAGCCCCGGCCCGTCGCGATCGCGCTGACGGCGCTCCGCATCCGCACCCCGTCCCCCCGGTCCGACTCCGTCACGTCACGACGGCCGACGTCGCGTTCCCATGTTCCCAAGGACGTCCGCCTCCGGGGGCGTGTTTCGAACCGCATGATCGCACCCATGACCGGCTGAGCTCGGCCCGGACGGGCGCGGATCACCCCGCTGCGCGGGGATGACTGGATTCCAGCGGGTTCTCGCGACGCGGGGAAGCGGGATAACCGCCCCACGGGGGTGGTGCTGGCCTCCCCGGCCGCTCGCCGGCTGGCACCGTCGCTGGGCAGTGCCGCGATGACGCACAGTCGTGCCGCTGCCTCTCCGGGCAGCGAACCGACCACCGTGGCGCGTCCCGCGTCGGCGTCTCAACGAGGAGACCATGATGACCAGCACCAGCCCGGCGACCTTCCCCTACGGCGACGTCACCGCGGTTCCCGCCGCGGGCAAAGCGGCCTCGGCCAGCCAGGACACCTCGGCCGCGGGCACGGAAACCGACGGCGACGCCGAGGACCGGGCCGCGGCCGGCGCCGTCAGCCGCGTGGCCTGAGCACGTCCGGGCACCTGCCGTCGGGCGCCCGGCCGACGCGTACGTCGGCCGGGGCCCACGTCAACAGCGGACCGCCCTCGGTACGCCAGAGGCCATCCCGACCGCGTGCCCGGCCGGTCGGCCCGGCACCCGAGGCCAGCCGAGCAGTGACACCGTCCTCCTACCACCGGGAATCTTGAAGGCAGCACTTTTAGGCGCTCCGGCGTCAGAACGCCTACACCGGGACACCAGCAGGGTATTGATCGGGTATTCGGCGTCCGCGACGCTTCGTACGCAGTCGTACGCCAAATACTAGAGTGGTCTGTCAGCAGTCCGACTCTTTCACATCGCGATCTCATCACGATTCACCTGAATGAGCCGAGCACACTTGGGGATGTGCAACCCATGGCCCGACACCGAGTCGACTCCCGGACCGCCCCGCGGGTAGCTTCCGCCGCGCCACACCGCCGTTCCGACGGCCGGCACGCGGCTCGCGCCGCGGCCAAGGCGACCTCCCGGGCCGTGGTTGCGCGGCGCATCGCCCTGCCCGCGGTCACGGTCGCGGTCGCGAGCGTCATCACCATCGGCGGCGCGGTCGCCTTCGCGACCAGCCCGCGGGACGCCGCCGAACCCGTCATCCGCGCGGCCACGACCGCGCCAGTCGGTACCGCGCCCACCGGCGCGGCAAGCCCGGACGGCGCGCTCGCCGGCACCACCCCGCCCGAGGGCGAGGCGGCGGCCGTGGGCGCCTCCGCGGGCGCGGCCCGGTCCGCCGTCGCCGGAGCGGTCACACCGTCGCCCGCGGACGCGGGGGCGATCACCGCCGCGATCCGGTCGAGTGACCTGACCGGCCTGGTCTCCCCGGCCTCCTATCAGGTCGTCGACATCGAGATCGCCGGCAGCGACCCGAGCTGGGCGCGGGCCGAGCTGATGCCGGTGACCGCTGACGTCGACCGGGCCCGCGGCGTGCTGCACAGGACCGAGTCCGGCTGGCGGCTGGTGCAGCTCGGCAGCTACGAGGTCGGCTGCACGCTCGTCCCGTCCCAGGCCCGTGCCGACCTGGCTCTCGACTGCCCGCCGCCCACCGCCACGACGTACAGCACCTGAGCCGGGCTCGACGGCGGCCGGGGTAGGAGGCAGGAGGCGGAGCGCCCAGCGGTCGAGGCCTCCAGCCGATAGCACAGCGCTATCGGCTGGAGGCCTCACGTAACGATGACGACGATTTCCGGCACGCGCAATGACTGACAGGCCCGCCCCTTCCGCGCCTAACAGTGTGCGTTCGAACGAACGCGCGTTTTGACAGGCAGACTGGGCTGATGGCATTGCGCAGTCCCGCGGCCGGGCGCCGTCGCCAGCCGGAGGTCACCCGGGACCGGCTGCTCGCCGCCGCCGTCGACCTGTTCGCCGAACGAGGTTATGACGGCGTACGCGTCCGCGACATCGCCGACCGGGCGGGGGTGACCACCGGCGCGATCTACTCGCACTACCCGGACATGGCCTCACTTCTCGCCGACGCCGCCGGGCGCGCCGTCGACCACGCCGTACAGGCGGTCGCGCACGTCGGCCACGGCGAGCTCGGCGACGCGCTGCTGACCGCCGCCACGTCGGCCGCGGCCGGACGGCGGCTGTCACGCGAGCAGGCGCTGCTGCTCGAGGCGATGGTCGCCGCCCGCCGGGAGCCGACGCTGCGCCACGCGCTCGGCGAGGTGCTGCGCGAGCGGTTCGAGCTGGTGCGCGGCGCCATCGAGCAGGCGCGCGACGACGGCGAGCTACGCGACGACCTGTCCCCCGACGCCATCGCCTGGTTCCTCTACCTGGCCCCGATCGGGTTGCTCACGGGCCGCGCCGCCGGGATGGCCGGGCCCGATCTGGACGAGCTGCGCGCGGTCTTCGAGGCCGTCGTCACCGGCCTACGCATCCCTCCCCCGCCTCCGCCTCCGCCTGTCGAGTACTGAAGGCCGTCCCGCATGATTCCGGCGATCACGGGATCACATAACAGTCGTTAGCTATCGTTTAGTCCGCCACTGTCCAACGAGGCCGGGCGCGACGCGGCGCGCGGTCCCGGACGGCCGTCGCGCCCTGGCGGCCAGCGGATACCCGGAGGAAATCATGCGGCGCACCCTGTTCGACGAGGAACACCTGCTCCTGCGGGACGCGTTCCGCGCCTTCCTGGCCGAGCACGTCACGCCCTATCACGCCGACTGGGAGAAGGCCGGGATCGTCGACCGGGCGGTCTGGACGGAGGCCGGCAAGCAGGGCTTCCTTGGATTCGATGTTCCCGAGGAGTATGGCGGCGGCGGGCAGGACGACTTCCGCTACAACGCCGTCATCACCGAGGAGTGCGGGCGCGCGGGCACCACTGGCCTCGGCTATGCGCTGCACAACGACGTCGTGGCGCCCTACCTGATCAAGCTCTGCACCGACGAGCAGAAGCGGCGCTGGCTGCCCGGCTTCTGCTCGGGGGAGATCGTCACCGCGATCGCGATGACCGAGCCGGGCGCGGGCAGCGACCTGCGCGGCATGCGGACCTCGGCCCGCAGGGACGGGAGCGACTGGCTTCTCTCCGGCTCCAAGACGTTCATCACCAACGGTATTCACGCTGACCTGGTGGTCGTCGCCGCCCGCACCTCCGAGCGCAACGGCGGCCGCGGGCTCTCGCTGTTCGGCGTGGAGCGCGGGATGCCCGGCTTCACCCGCGGCCGCAACCTCGACAAGGTCGGCATGAAGGCGCAGGACACCGCCGAGCTGTTCTTCGACGACGTCCGGGTACCGGCGGCGAACCTGATCGGCGAGGAGGGGGCCGGCTTCCTGCACCTGGTCGGCAACCTGCCCCAGGAAAGGCTCTCGGTCGCGGTGCTCGCCGCCGCGTCGATGGAGGCGGTGCTCGGGTACACCGTCGAGTACTGCAAGAGCCGCAAGGCTTTCGGCCAGTCGATCGGCAGTTTCCAGAACAGCCGGTTCCTGCTCGCCGAGCTCGCCACCGAGACCCAGGTGGTGCGCACGTTCATCGACCGATGCATCGAGGAGCTGGTCGCCGGCCGGCTCTCGTCCGAGGACGCGGCGATGGCGAAGTGGTGGTCGACGGAGCTGCAGGTCAAGCTGATCGACCGCTGCCTGCAGCTGCACGGCGGCTATGGCTACATGACGGAGTACCCGGTCGCCCGTGCGTACCTCGACGCCCGGGTGCAGACCATCTACGCCGGCACCACCGAGATCATGAAGGAGATCATCGGCCGCGGTCTCGGCGTGTGACCCCCGCCGAGTGACCGGGACTCAGCTCGCGTCGGGCGGCGGTTTCGGCGGCCGCCTGGCCGCGGCCGGTTTCGCGGCGGGTTCCTTCTTCGCGGGACCCGCCTTCTTGGCCGGCGCGCGCTTGGCCGTGTTCCGCCTGGCCGCCGTGCCGGCCGGCCGCTTCGTCGCGGCTGGCTTCGCCTTCGCCGGCTCCGCCGCCTCCGGCTCCTCGGCCGGCGCCTTCGCGGCCGGCGTCTCCGCCCGGGCCGGCTTCTCGGCGGATCGTCTCGTCCCGGCCGGTCGTTCGGCCGACGGCTTCGCCGTGGACGACCTCGCGGCGGCACGCCTCTTCGTGCCGGCGCCGGTGGCGCGGGCGCGCGGCTTCGCGGCCCGCGCCTCGGTGGGCTCGGGCTCGGCACCGCCGGCCGGCTCCGCCAGGCCATAGACCCGACGGGCGTTGCCGGCCCCCACCATGACCGCGACGCGGTCCGCGTCATCGGCCGTCCAGTCGCCGTCCGCGATGCCTGCGGCCAGGAGGGCCGTGAGCGCCCGGCGGAACAGGCGCGCACCCAGCGGGTACAACTCGGCGAGGGCGAACGCGTCCGTGGAGAACAGCAGCTTGCCAAACGGTGCGAGCTCCAGCGCCTCAGCGAGAACGGTCGCACTCGCCCGGCCGACGTTATGGGTCGCTAGGCCGACGTCCAGGTAGACGTGCGGGAAGACCTGCGCGAGGTAGCCCGCCTCGCGGTGGAACGGGTAGCAGTGCAGCAGCAGCACCGGTGCGCCGGTTGACGCGAGCGCCCGGAGCATGTCGGTGAGCAGCAGCGGGTTGGCCCGCCTCAGGTGCAGGTCGGTGTCCCCATAGCCGGTGTGGATCTGTACCGGCAGGCCCAGGTCGGCGCCCGCCCAGATGAGGAAGCTGTGCAGCACTGGATCCGCGAGCCGAATCGGCGCGCCCGCGCGCAGCCGGCCGATCCAGGACCGTACAGCCGCGATCACCACCCGGTCGGTGGGCCGCTCGGCGGGCAGCTCCAGGCCCACTCGGTACGCGGCCACCGACTTCACCCCGACGACGGGAGCACTGTCACCGGTAGCGGGGCGAGCGCCCGCGCTGCCGCCGTCAGCCGCCGCGCGCGCCGCGAGGCGAGCGCGCACGTGGTCGGGGAAGTGGGCGACGCCGATCTGGCCGGTCACGATGTCGAGCGCCACCTGCTCGGCGAGCGGCTCGAGCCGGACGACATCATGGCCGCGGCCACCCGCGGCCGTGGCGAGATCCGCGGCGCTGGTGAGCCGCTCCGGGGCGAACCCGGTGTCGACGCAGAAGTCGGCGATGCCGGCCGACCGAAGCATCCGTGACGCCACCTCGTCGGCGCCGAGCTCCGCCCGGCGGGCGAGGTAGTCGTCTGGCAGGGCGTGCGCGGGCAGGTCCAGCACCGGCGCGCAGTAGCGCCGCAGCGCGAAGCCGAGCTGGCTGTCGAAGAACGAGGCCCCCCGCGGCCCCGGATGGTCGGCCTCCGTCATGGCCCGTTCGAAGTCCATGCGGTTCAGCTCGCGCCGCACCAGCCCGTGGCAGTGGTGGTCGACCAGCGGGAGCGATTCGAGCGTCTCGATCCGTGGCACCGACACGCGGAGAACTTCCCCCGTATCCCGGCGCCGCAAGCATCTGGGGCGGGCTGATGCCGGGGCGCGGCGCTGGACGCGCTCGCCCCGTGTCGGGCGCTGAGCGCCCTCCCATGTGGTTCCGGACCCAGGCGTATGGCGGTGGTTGGGCTGGTTCCAGGTAGACGAGATGGCCGGGTTGGTACCGCGCCGATGCGCCGCCACCATCCGTGGCCGCCTAGTGGGCCAAAGGGTGTGCGAAAATGATCTTCCTTCGCACGCCCGGCGGCCGTTGTCCCCAGGATCACTTGCCGGGAAAGCGGTCCAGACTGGCGGCTCCCGCGTCCCGGCACCCAACCCAGAGCCTGTGGATAACCTGTGGAGAAGTGGGGGTGGCCTGTGTATAACCAGGTTGGTAGACCCGCCTCTATGGAACTCGCGGGCCTTGACCGTCCTCTGTGCAGGGGTTTCCGGCGACCCGTCGCCTGTGGACGACTGTGGACAGCCACGGGCCGAACGACATCGGTGAAACCGATAGCTGGACCAACGTCCGGACGCTGAGACTGGCCGCGCGGCCAACGGCGGTCTTCGAGGATGACGGCCGCGCGGTAGGCCGGGCCCGGCGGTCGCCGCGGACGGCTGAACTGTTCCCGCGGAACAGTTCACGGCCGGCAAGTCCACTCCGCTGGGACATGGCGAGCCCGGGGTTCGGCTGCGATGGTCAGTCCATGACCTCACCCACGGACCTGGATCTGCTGCGCGAGCTGGAGCCAGTCGCCGCGGCGAACATCGACCGGCACCTCGGTCTTGCCGCCGAGTGGATGCCGCACGAGTACGTGCCGTGGAGTCTGGGGCGCGACTTCGACACCCTGCCGTGGGAGCCGGAGCAGTCGGCGCTGTCCGATGTCGCCCAGATCGCCTTCGAGGTCAACCTGCTCACCGAGGACAACCTGCCGAGCTACCACCGGGAGATCGCCTCGGCGTATGGCCGCGACGGCGCCTGGGGCACCTGGGTCGGCCGGTGGACCGCGGAGGAGGGCCGGCACGCGATCGCGATGCGGGACTATCTGATGGTCACCCGCGGCGTCGACCCGGTGGCGCTGGAGCGCGGCCGGATGCACCAGATGGAGCTCGGCTACGACAGCGGCAACAAGTCCCCGCTGCGGGTCATGGCCTACGTGACCATCCAGGAGCTGGCCACTCGGATCAGCCACCGCAACACCGGCCGGTTCACCCAGGAGCCGGTGGCCGAGAAGCTGCTGGCCCGGATCGCCGCCGACGAGAACCTCCACATGATCTTCTACCGGAACCTCGTCACCGCCGCGCTGGAACTCGCCCCGGACCAGACCGTGCTGGCCATCCGTGACGAGGTTCTCAACTTCGACATGCCCGGCACCGGCATCCTCGACTTCAAGTCCAAGGCCCGCCAGATCGCCGACGCCGGCATCTACAACCTGCGTGTCCACCACGACGAGGTGGTGACGCCGGTTCTGCGGCAGTGGCAGTTCTTCGCGCTGGAGGGCCTGGGCGGCGAGGCCGAGCAGGCCAGGGCCGAGGTGGCGTCCTTCCTCGAGGGACTCGACGCCTTCGCCACCCTCCAGGAGGAGAAGCGCGCCGCCCGCGCCGCACGGGCCACCAACGAGCTCGCCGCCCAGGCCTGAGCCGGGCGGGGCCAGCGCCTTCCCCGCCGCGATGGGAGCAGGGTTCCTGCCGGATCGGTGGAGCCTGCGGAGCCGATCTGGGAGGTCAGGCTCGGCGCTCGGCCCACCGGTACGCGGTGCCAGCCCCAACGGCGGTACCAGCCCCAACGACGGCCGGGTACGCGACGTAGTCCATAGTGTGTCCTCGTGGGCAGCCATCGCCGCCGGAAATGGCACGTGACCACATTCCCGGTCGTCCTCGCGACCTTCGGTGTCGTCGCCCTCGCCATCGGGTTGATGTTCGGCGGACTGGGTGGCAACAGCGAGAACACCGACCTGCTGGCAAGCCCCTCACCCAGACTCTCGGCCTCGCCGACTGCCGAACCCTCGTTCTCGGTGCGCGACACGCCGACGGCGTCCGGCGACGTGACCCCCACCGGGACGGCGAGCCCGGCTGCGTCGCCCGCCACCCGCCCGACCGGCGGCGCCACCCCGCGGCGGACCGCCACGCCATCCCCGTCGCCGGACCCGGACGCAGGACCAGGCGCCGGCGGCGGCGGAATACAGCTCCCCCCGATCGACTTGCCCACCTGCGTTCAGACCGGCCACGGCCTCCGCTGTCACTGAGCCGGCGTCCGGGTCCGGCACCGCGCCCCCACCGGTTCGGCGGCGCCCTTGGCCGGCGGTCAGTGCCGCCAGAGCGTCTGAGCGACGATCTCGTCGGGGGTGGCGTCCGCGAACTGGTCGATCTCCGCCCGGCGGACGACGAGGATCGTGTCGTGCAGCTCGGCGCCGAACGCGTCGAGCAGGACGGAGTCACCCTCGAACGCGGTCACGGCATCGGCGAGCCGGGCCGGCAGCGCCGCTATGCCGCGCCGAGCTCGCTCTTCCTCGGTCAGCGAGGCCGGGTCGACGTCGACCGGCTCGGGCAGGCGGGCTTCGCGGGCCGCGACACCTGACCGCCCGGCGGCCAGCAGGCCCGCCAGCAGCAGGTACGGGTTGGCGGTCAGATCGAAGCACTTGATCTCGAGGTTCGGGGACGCGGCAGCCCACCGCTCGAGGCTGATCTTGACTCCCAGCTCGGCCTCCACGTCTGGTGAGTGCACCGACCGTCCGCCGACCGCGAGGCCGGTCACCAGCCGCAGCGCGGCCTCTCGGTTCTCCACGCCCCAGCAGGCGAACGCGCCCGACCAGCGCGACGGCGCGAGCCGCAGGTACGAGGCGACGCTGGGCGCGCCGACGGCCAGCAGCGCGGGCAGGTGGCCGAGTATCCCGGCGGCAAACCGCTCGCCCAGCTGGCTCAGCCCGGCCGGACCCGTCCCGTCCACGAGCGCGTTCCAACGCGGACTGTCCTTCATCCCGAGACTCAGGTGCACGTGCCCGCCATTGCCGACGCCATTCGGGACGACCGCCGGCGAGAACGAGGTGCGCAGCCTGTGCCGGGCGCCGACCGCGCGCACGGTCTGGCGGACCAGCACGCTGCTGTCGGCCGCCCCGAGCGGGTCCTCGGCCTCGACGGACACCTCGAACTGCCCCGGCGCGTATTCCGGGTGGATCTGCTCGACGACCAGCCCCTGCTCGGTCAGCGCCTGGACGACATCGCGCAGGTAGTCGGAAAGCTCGATCACCCGATCCATGCCGTAGGCAGGCCCCATGGCTATCGAGCCTGGCGCCGAGAAGTGCTGCCAGCCCTCGGCGTAGACATTCCATTCGATCTCGATGCCCGCCCGCGCCTGGAAGCCGATGCCGCCGTGGAAGCCGGCGAGCGCGTCGACCTGGCGGCGCAGGACCTCCCTGGCGTCCTGCGGATGCGGCCGGCCGAGCTGGTCGAACCGGTCCGCCGGTGCCCAGGCCCAGCCCGGCTGGGCGGCCAGCGGCACCAGCCGGTCCAGGTCCGGGCGCAGCCGCAGGTCGCCGACCGGGCCCCCGGCATAGCGGCCGGACGCGATCCCGTCGGTCAGCCCGAACGCGTCGAACACCGGCGAGACCCCGACACCCGCCTGGACGGCTCGCTCCAGCCTGCCGACCGGCACGCCCTTGACCCGGGTGATCCCGCTGTTGTCGACCCAGGTCAGCGCCACCACCCCGATGCCACGCGAGCGCAGATCCTCCGCGATACGCGCCGCCTTGTCCTCGTCCGCCGACATGCCGACGTCATCGCTCACGGGCACCCCTGGGAGAAAGATGGGTGACGCACTGGCCCGCGCACGCGAGCCAGCTACCGCCAGTGTGCCGCCGTGGCTACCAAACGCACCAGCACGTGGGTCGACAAGCGGGATGACCCACCTCGGCCGTACCCCCGGGCATGGGACAGCCGCCCATGGGTGGAGCGGTACGCGCGCGTCAACGCAGGTTGCGCAGCACCTTCTCGACGGCGGCGTCGACGGTGGCCGCCATGGCGTCCGCACCGGACGCCGACGCGCCCGCGGTCTCGGCGCGGTCGACGGTGAGCCACGGGGCGGCCCAGCCGGAGCGGGCCAGCTCGTCGTACTCGTGCGCGACCCGGGCCTGCAGCGCCTCGTCCGCCTCGAAACTGTCGACGCCACGCCCGGTGTCCGCGACCGCGCGGGAAAGCGCCTGGGCCCGGGCGACCTGGACCGGCACCCGCAGCAGTACCTGCAGGTCCGGACGAGGCAGTGCCAGGTCGCCGAGCTCGGTCGCGGCGACCCAGGCGCGGAAGCCGGCGCGTTCCTCGGCCGGCAGCCGGGCAGCGCCATAGGCCGCGTTCGAGGCGACATAGCGGTCCACCAGCACCACCGCGTCACCCGCCGCCGCCGCGTCGAGCTCGGGGCGCGCGTTCGCCCGGTCGAGCGCGAACAGCAGGGCGCTCGCGCGGGCCGAGGCCGCGACGGGTGCGAGCGCCGGGTCGCCGGTCAGCATCGCCCGCGCCGCCGGGCCGAGGGGCGCGACCGAGTAGCGCGGGAATGCGAGCGTGCCCACCTGGCGCCCCGCCGCCTCCAGCGCGGCGACCAACGCCGTGGTCAGCGTGTTCTTCCCCGCCCCGTCGATCCCCTCGATCGCGACGATCACGCGCCGTCCCCCTCGTCCTTCGCCCAGGCAGGAGATCCACGCTACCCGCGCGCCGACGGGGGCCGAGCTCCAGCGTTATCCGCGCGCCGCCCGGACCGTCCACCACCCGGGCGCAGGCTCGCGCGACGCCAGCCGATCATCCGGTGCACGGGACAACAACTCGGAAAGGCGGTCCGGCCCGGACCGTCCTCGCCACGGCAACTGATGATCAATGATGGGAGCGCCGACGGGTACGCCCGGACGCGTAGCGCGGGATACGCGCCGGACGGGATGTCAGGGGCGACGTGGGGGGTTACCGTCGCCGGGATGGACGGAACGTGGCTTCAGCGGAACCTTCGGTTCCTGGTGAAGGACGTCCTGGTGACGGCCGCGTTCACGGCGTTGTTCTTCCTGAGCGCGCCCAAGTGGGGCGAGGCCCAGGTCCCGTCGTACCGGGCCGTCGACGCGACAGGGTACGCGCTGCTCGCCGCGATCGCGGCCGGGATGCTGGTCCGCCGCTGGCTGCCGCTGTATGTGCTGGGCGCGCAGAGCCTGCTCGTGGGCGCCATCCTCGGAGCGGGCTACCCGCACGGTCCCTACTTACTCGCGGTGGCGGTCACCGGGCTGACCGTCGGCCGGACCAGTCAGCGTCGAGTGGCCGCCAGCGGCGCGGCCTGCGCCACCGTCCTGATCGCGGCCGGCGAGCTGGCGAGCTTCTTCCGCGGGTACGCGCGCGGCGGCTGGGATCTCTCTGTCGGCCTGGGGGCCGCGCTGCTGTTCGGCGTGGTCCCGGTCGTCGGCGGCGCGCTGATCGGGGAGCACCGGGCCTGGCGGGCCAAGGCCGAGGAGGAGACGACCCGGCGCCGCGTGGACGACGAACGGCTGCGCATGGCCCGCGAGGTCCACGACGTCGTCGGGCACAGCCTGTCGATCATCTCGTTGCAGGCGGGCGTCGCGCTGCACGTCCTGGACCGCCGGCCCGAGCAGGCGCAGATCTCGCTGGAGGCGATCCGCCGGACGGCGATCGATGCGCTCGACGAGCTGCGCGCCACCCTGGCGCTGACCCGCGCCGGCCAGTCCATGAGGCGCTCGGTGTCACCGGAACCGGTGCCACCGGACCCAGCGCGGCTGGAACCAGCGCCGGCGGCGCCGCTGTCACCGCCCACTCCACCTGTTCCACCTCCACCTACTGCGCCGGCCGAGCGGACCGCCGGTTGGACCGCTGACCGGACGGTCGACCGGACGCCGCTGACGGGGCTCGGCCGGCTGCCCAGCCTGCTCGCCGAGGTCCAGCTGTGTGGGATCCCGGTCGAGGCCGTGACCAGCGGGCCAGTCGACACGCTGCCCGCCAACGTCGACCTCGCCGCCTACCGGATCGTGCAGGAGTCGCTGACGAACGTGCTC
Source organism: Pseudofrankia coriaricola (assembly GCF_032027725.1). Classification (NCBI taxonomy): domain Bacteria; kingdom Bacillati; phylum Actinomycetota; class Actinomycetes; order Frankiales; family Frankiaceae; genus Pseudofrankia; species Pseudofrankia coriaricola. The sequence goes on from NZ_JASNFO010000013.1 coordinate 71,924, forward strand.
CGGCACGCCGCCACGTCGCGGGTCACAATCGAGGTGACAGTCTCTGCCAGCGCCGTGTCCATCGCCGTCGCGGACGCTCCGGACCCGCCGGCCGCCCAACCGGTGGTATCGCCGGGCCACGGGCTCACCGGCCTGCGCGAGCGGGCCGAGGAGCTGGGCGGGCGCCTGACCGCCGGCCCGTGCGCGGGCGGTGGCTGGCGCGTGCACGCGGAGCTCCCGATCAACCGGGCGCAACCGGTCGGAGGTCCCAGCCGTGGTGGCGGAGGTGGGGGGAAACGTTGATCAGGGTCGTGGTGGCCGACGACCAGCCGCTGATCCGGCTGGGGCTGCGGGTGCTCGTCGAGACCGAGGACGACCTCGAGCTCGTCGGCGAGGCGGAGGACGGCCGGGCCGCCGTCGAGCTGGTGCGGCGCGCCAGGCCGGACGTCGCGCTTCTCGACATCCGGATGCCCGTGCTCGACGGGCTGGCGGCGCTGCGGGAGATCACCGACGACCCGGCGCTGAGCCACACCCGGGTGGTCATGGTGACGACCTTCGAGCTCGACGAGTACGTGTTCGAGGCTCTGCGCGGCGGCGCCTCCGGCTTCGTGCTGAAGGACAGCGAGCCGGCGGACCTGCTGCGGGCGATCCGGGTCGTCGCCGCCGGCGAGTCGCTGCTCTCGCCGGCCGTCACCAGGCGGGTGATCGAGGCGTTCGCGCGCCGGCCGGTCGCGCCCAATGCCCCCGACCTCGACGGGCTGACCGACCGGGAGAGGGAGGTGATGGGGCTCGTCGGCCATGGCCTGTCCAACGACGAGATCGCCGCCCGCCTGGTGATCAGCCCCGCCACCGCCCGCACCCACGTCAGCCGCGTCATGGTCAAGCTCGGCGCCCGGGACCGCGCCCAGCTCGCCGTCCTCGCCAACCAGGCTGGCCTGGTTTAGGCGTGCGGCGTGCGGGCGCTGGACGCGCCGCCCTGCCTGTCGGACGCTGAGCGGCGTGCGGGCGCTGGACGCGCCGCCCTGCCTGTCGGACGCTGAGCGGCGTGCGGGCGCTGGACGCGCCGCCCTGCCTGTCGGACGCTGAGCGTCCTCCCTGCGTGGTGCCTGGTACAGGCGTATGGGCGTGGCTGATGTGGTGCCGGGCTGAGGACGTGGCTGAGTTGGCGCTGCGCTCAAGGCGCCGTCGCTTGCTGTGGCCAGGTTGGTACTTCCGAGACCACAGCGCTTCCCGTGGATCTCAGTCGATGCGGCGGCGGGCGCTGGACGCGCCGCCCGCCTCTCGGACGCTGAGCGTCCTCGTTGGGTGGTGCCTGGTACAGGTTGTATGGCCGTGGCTGATGTCGTGCCGGGCTGAGGACGTGGCTCAGTTGGCGCTGCGCCTAAGGCGCCGTCGCTAGTGTGCGCGCCCGGTGGGGCGGCTACGGCGGAGAGCGTACGGCGGATGCCGTCGCTGGGCCGACGACGGGAGACGGCGCGCGCCGCAGTCTGATCGGCATGAACCAATCGACCCAACAGCGACGCGGGGAGAGCCGGCCCGCCTCGCCACCCGCCCGGCTTCCCGTTCAGGCCGCCGCGGGGCCCGCCTCGTCGCCCGGAGAGAGATCGCCGGCCGAGGACGCGGATCCCGCCGCGGTCGACGTGCGCGGCCTGTCGAAGCGGTACGGCCGGCGGACCGTCGTCAACGACCTTGATCTACGCATCCCGGTTGGCGCGGTGGCCGGCTTCATCGGCCCGAACGGGGCCGGCAAGACCACCACCCTGCGCATGCTGCTCGGTCTGGTCCGCCCGACCACAGGACAGGGCACCGTGCTCGGCCGCCCACTGACGGAGCCGGCCGGCTACCTGCCGCGGGTCGGCGCGCTGATCGAGAGCCCGGCTCTCTACCCGCGGCTCTCGGCGCGCCGCAACCTCGAGGCACTGGCGATCCTCGCCGGCCAGTACCACCCCACCTGGATCGAGGAGGTGCTCGACGAGGTGGGACTCGGCGAGCGGGCCGACGACGAGGTGCGGTCCTACTCCCTCGGCATGAAGCAGCGGCTCGCGATCGCTGCCGCGCTGCTCGGCGACCCGGACCTGCTGGTGCTCGACGAGCCGACGAACGGCCTCGACCCGATGGGCATCCGGCTGATGCGCGAGCTGATCCGTGACCTGGCGGTCCGCGACAGCCGGCCGAGAACCGTATCGGCTGACGAGTCCGCGGCCGGGCGAGGCTCCGCCATTGTCGCCCGGCCGAGAACTATATCGGCTGACGAGTTCTCGGCCGGGCGAGGCTCCGCCATTGTCGCCCGGCCGAGAACTGTGATCGTCTCGTCGCACCTGCTCGCCGAGGTGGAGCAGATCTGTGACTGGATCATCGTCGTGGACCGGGGCGAACTGGCCTACCAGGGCCCGCCGGACGGGCTGCTGTCCGCCGGCGCGGCGCGGGTGACGCTGCGCCCCGAGCACCTGGACGACCTCGGCATGCTGGCCGACCTCGCGGCGGGGCTTGGTCTCAAGGTCGAGCGCGCCGGCGACCTGGTGACGGCGGTGCTGCCATCCGGAGGGGCACCGGGCCGATCGGCGCAGCCGCCGGCGCCGGGCACGCCGGGGAGCGAGCACGACGATCCTCAGCACGCGATGCACGCCCTGCTCGGCGACCTGAACAGGGCCGCGCACGCGCACGGGATCACGCTGGTTGAGATCGCCCCGAGCCGGGTGACCCTGGAGGAGCGCTACACCGGCCTGGTCGCCCAAGGTGCCGGCCGTCTGATGGGAGACGCGGCATGACCGCACAGCATCTGACCGCACAGCATCTGACCGCACAGCCCGTCGACGGCCAGGTCGGCGCGGACCAGACCGCGGGCGGCCGGCCATCCGACGACCGGGTCGACGACGACCGAGGCGCCGCCGCTCGGACCGACAGCGGCTCGCCCGCCTCCGGATGGAGCCGATCGGCGGATCGCGGCCCGTTGCTCGCCGTAGCCCGCAGCTACCGGTCCGAGGCGCACAAGCTGCGCCGTCCGACGACCGTAGTCGCGGTGGGCGCGCTTGCCGCGTTGTCCGTCCTGTCGACCGTCCTGACCTTCGCGCTCGCCAAGGACGGCCCGCCCGCCGCGTTCGGCAACCCGGACGCGCTGCTGCCCACGCTGCCCGCGCTCGCCACGCCGGCCGGGCTCATCCTGGGTTTCCGGATCGGTTCGACCTTCACCGGCCTGCTGCTGCTCCTGCTGTGCGCGGCGATGCTCGCGACCGAGTACAGCCAGGGCACGATCAGAATGATCTTCATGCGGGAACCGCGGCGGGTCTCCTGGCTCGCAGGCAGGATGGGCGTGCTCCTTTCCATCCTCGCGGTCGCGCTCGTCGGGGCGTTCGTGATCAGCGCGGCGACGGCGGTGCTGATGGCGCGGATCCGGGGAGTGGACACCGGGCAGTGGTGGACGGACGACGCGCTGCGCCGAGCCGGCAAGGACTACTTCAACGTGCTGATCGGGACGACCTGCTTCGCGATCGCGGGCACGGCGCTGAGCCTGCTCATCCGCTCAACCACGGCGGCCGTGCTGGTCGCCTTCGCCTGGACGGGCCCGCTGGAGCACATCATCGAGAACGCCTGGCCGGACGCGACCAAGTACCTGCCTGGCCTGGTGTTCGCCAACATCAGCACGGGCGGCAGCTCGGTCGCCGGTTACCGCGGCCCGCTCCTGCTCGGCATCCTCTATGCGGTCGCGCTCGCCACGGCCGGCATCACCAGCCTGGCGCGCCGCGACGTCACCGCGTGATCGCAGCCGGCCGGCCGATCGGCCGGTGACTCGGGCTGGCCGCCCGGGCCACCGGCCCGCCGCCGTCGTCGCGCGGCTGATCGCCGGCCAGGCGCCGACTATTACGAAAGTCGAACGAATAACCGGGTGGGTGCGCCGCGGCACCGTGACGGTGTTCACTGGAACCGTGGTGCAGGGCGCGCCGGTGGGTCGCCGGATGGTGTTGGGGCTGATCGCCCTGGGCGCCGCCGGGGTTGCCGTCGGCGCGGAGGTCGAGGAGGGCGTCGACAAGCTCACCGCGCCGCTGCGTCGGCGCGACCCGACCGGCCTTACCGAGCTCATCCCGGGCACCGGTTTCGAGATCTACTCGGTGGCGTCGTCAGTCCCGAGGCTCACCGCCGCCGACTACCAGCTCAAGGTGCACGGCCTCGTAAACCGGCCGATGACGCTCACGCTCCCCGAGCTGGAGGCCATGCCGCAGACCGCGATGACCGAGGACTTCCAGTGCGTGACCGGCTGGCGGGTCAGCGACGTCCACTGGTCCGGCATCCTGCTCCCCGACCTGCTCGACCACGTTGGCACCCAGTCGTCGGCCAGGGCCGTCACCTTCCGCTCGTTCGACGGCCTCTACGAGGAGAGCCTCACGATCGAGCAGGCCCGCCGCCGGGACGTGCTCGTGGCGCTGCGCATGCTGGACGGACCGGTCAGCTACGAGCACGGCGGGCCCGTCCGCCTCTACGTCGCCCCGATGTACGGCTACAAGTCGATCAAGTGGCTAGGCGAGATCGAGCTGGTGGACAAGGTGACACCGGGCTGGTGGGAAGTGCGCGGCTACGACGTCGACGCCTGGATCGGTAAGTCCAACGGCCGCGACGACGAGCCGGTCTGAGCCGTGGACATCCGCCCAGGAGGCCTGGAGGACGGACGCCTCGAACGGAACCAGGGCCGTCCGGAGGCCACCGCGGAACCGCGCCACGGCGAGATCCGGCGGTTCGGCCTGAGCACCCGCTGGGTCCATCGCACAACCGCGTTTGTGTTCGGCATCTGCATCGCGACTGCGGCCGTGCTCTACCTGCCGCAGCTTTCGATCCTGGTCGGCCGGCGAGCGTTGGTGGTGACCATCCACTTCTACAGCGGACTGACGCTGCCCGTCCCTGCCCTGCTCGGCTGGCTCCTCAGCCCCCACCGGTGGTGGCGGGAGGATGTCGGGGAAACCCGCGCACGCCGGCTCCTCGGCCGATTCGGCCAAAGCACGCGCGGAAACGACGAAACCGCACGCGGGCGGCGGCCCACGAGCGGACACAGCGGTGGTTTCCGCCGCGACGCGGCCGAGCTGAACCGTTTCGGCCCGGCCGACAGCGCGTGGCTCCGCGAGCACCTTCTCGCCGGCCCCGCCCGCCGGCTTCGTCGCCGGTCCTGGGCCTCGTCCGCCGGCGGAATGACCACCGGCGTCGTCCCGGCGCCCGGCGCTCCAGACGCGGGCCAGACGCGTCTTGGTGGCAAGTTCAACGCCGGCCAGAAACTGTATGCCGCTGGCGTGGCCGGCTCGATCGTCGTCTTCCTCGGCACCGGGCTGCTGATGTGGTTCGGCGCCGACCTCGACGTTCCGGACCGGTACCGCACGGGCGCGACGTTCGTCCACGACGTGTTCGCCTACGGGATCTTCTTCGCGATCTGCGGCCACCTCTGGATGGCCTCGCGCGACCCGTTCTCCCGTGCCGGAATGCGCACCGGCTATGTCCCCACCTGGTGGGCGGCCGCCGAGCATCCCGACTGGGACACCGGCACCGACCGGGACACCAAGACAGACCGAGACACCGAGACGGACCCGGCTTCCCCGGACTGGCGGACCGGCCGGCCGTCCCAGTAGCCGGTCGTCCCGCCGGTCGAGCGCTCGGCAGGGCCGCCCGCCGGGCGGCCCATGAGCACCGCTTAGTCGAGGCGGCGGGGGCGGTAGGTCTTATAGGGCAGAAAGCGGTGCATGACGTAGAGGTCGATGTCGCCGCCCTGGGGGTGGCGGAAGGCCGACGGGAGCGTGCCGATGACGCGGAACGCGAGTACCCGCCAGATCGCGACCATCCTGGTGTTGCCCGCGACCACCGCGGTGGACTGCATCGCCCGGTAGCCGAGCTCGGTGGCGTGCTCGATCGCGGCCTGGGCCATCTCCCGCTCCAGCCCTTCGGCGATGCGCGCCGGCTCGGCGATGAAGATCAGCTGTGCCACGTGGTCGCCGAGACCCGCCTGCGCGGGAGTGATCTGCGCGGAGGCGACGATTCGCCCGTCCCCCGCGTCGTCCTCCATCACGAGCACGGCGGCCGGTGGCGGCAGCATCCACAGCTTCCGGGCATCCGCCTCCGAGGTGTCCGGGCGCCACATGAGCAGATCTCCGGCTGACACCTGTCCGTGCCAGATCGGCCAAATTCCGGCCCAGTCATCGTCAGATGCCGGCCGTGTTCGCACCCTCCTGATCCTGCCCCTCCGTAACCACCCCTGAAAGCGATAACCGCGGGTCACCCCACCTGACGGGCGAAAGCGGGCCTGCTCGTTATCGCAAGGTCGCTCCCCGTGGCCATCCGGTCGGGCAGTCCGCCGACACGGACCCCCCCACCACATCGTGTCCCTCGGCGATCAGGCGCGATCACCCGGTCGGGACGGCGGGGCGCCGTCCCCGCGGGACCGGGTGTTGACGAGACTACCTAACGGCTGTACATAACTGTTATGCAGAACCGTTATGTAGGCGCGGCCGCGGCGGCGAGGACGCCCGCGGCGACGCCGTCCGACGTGGTGCCGTGAGGTACCTGATGCTCGCCCTCCTGGACCGTGGCCCGGCCCATGGCTACGAGCTCAAGCGCGCGCACGACGAGCTGTTCGGCGACGTGGCGCCGCCGATCAACGTCGGGCAGATCTACGTCACCCTGACCCGGCTGGAGCGGGACGGCAGCGTCACGCACCACGTCGAGAAGGGCAGCGACGGCCCGGACCGCAAGGTCTACGAACTCACCGACATCGGCCGCAAGGCGCTACGCGGCTGGCTGGACGAGCCGAGCGACCTGCCGGTCGGCAAGAGCGACGTCGTCCAACGCCTTGTCGCCGGCCTGATCTACGACGCCAACGCCGCCGGAGCCCGCGCAGACGTGGCGAACACCGGCAGCGGCAGCGTCGCCCGCACCCTCGCGGCCCACCGAACCCGCTGCCTGCGGGCACTGCGGGCACTCGCCGAGGCCGCGCCGGAATCCGAGACCAACCACGACACGGCCGGCCACGACCCGAGTTCCACCTCGCCGGGCGCAAACCCGGCCGATCCCGCCGTCGCCGGCATCGGCGACCTGCTCCGCGAGGCGTCGGTGCTGCACCTGCAGGCCGAGCTGCGCTGGCTCGACGTGGTCGAAGCTCGCCTCGCCCCCCCTGGGAGGACCTGACCGATGGTCACGATGGACACGACCACCGCCCCCACCGGCACACCTATTCTCGCGATCACCGAGCTGGCCAGGTCGTACGGGCGCGGCGAGCGCGCCAGGGCGGCACTGCGCGGCATCTCGCTGACGGTCACCGCCGGCGAGTGGGTCGCCGTCGTCGGCCCAAGCGGCTGCGGCAAGTCGACGTTGCTACACCTGGTCGGCGGTCTGGACACGCCGGACTCCGGCTCGGTCCGCATCGGCGGCGAAGAGATCACCACGATGTCGCCGGCGAGGCGCGCGCTGCTGCGCCGCCGCCGGGTCGGCTTCGTCTTCCAGTCGTACAACCTGGTTCCGCACCTGAACGTGAGCGCGAACGTCGAGCTTGGTCTGCGGGTCGCGGGCATGGGCCGGCGGGCGGCCAGGGCGAGGGCCTCGGAGGTGCTCGGCGCGGTCGGCCTCGAGGACCTCGCGCAGGCGCTTCCCGCGACCCTGTCTGGCGGGCAGCAGCAGCGGGTCGCGATCGCCCGCGCGGTCGCCGGCCGGCCGGACCTGGTGCTCGCCGACGAGCCGACCGGAGCGCTCGACACCGCGGCCTCCCGCCGCATCGTCGAGCTCCTGCGCGACGAGCACCGGCGCGGCCAGACGCTGGTCATGGTCACGCACGACTACGCGGTCGCCGCCGCCGCCGACCGGGTGGTGTTCCTGCGCGACGGGCAGATCGTCGACGAGCGCCGGCCCGCCGGTCGCCGCGCCGGGGCCGAGGAGCCGGAGAGCTCGGATGCCACGGCGGGCACGGGTGGCGGCGACGCCGCCTCGGCGACGGCTGGGGCGTCGCTCGACGAGGGCGCCACGGCGTCGTCGCCGGGCGGCGGCAGCCAGGGCAACGACCTCGCGGACCTGCTTGGGCTGGGGAGCTGGTAATGCGCACCGTCTTCATGCTCGCGTTCGCCGGGCTGCGCGGCCGGGGCCGCGTCGGCCTCGCGGTCACCGTCGGGATGCTCGCGCTGTCCGCCATCGGGCTTTCCACCGGCCTCGCCGTCTCCAGTGAGGGTGGCGGCGCCGTCGACCGGCTCGCCGCACGCACCAACGTCGCCGACGTCGTGGTCCGGGCAAAAGCACCAGCCACCGGCACCGGCGATCATGACCTGGGCGACGCGCTGGCCGCCATGTCCGGGGTGCGGGCGGTCACCGGGCCGCTGCGCGACCTCGAAACCACCCTCGTCGTCCGGGGATCCGACGGTGCGGGCAAAGAGTACAGCGGCCAGGTCACCGCGCTGGACGACCCGGACGTCACGGTCAACCATCCGCTGCTGGTCGCCGGCCGCTGGCTGCGCGGGCCCGACGAGATAGTGCTCGAACGCAGCGCCGCCGAGGAGCTCGGCCTGCGCCCCGGCGACAAGGTCGCGCTGCGCGGACCGGGCGGTGACGTCACCTTCACCCTCGCCGGCACGGCCAACGAGCTCACCGACTGCGGCTTCCCGCAGTGTGACGAGGCCAGGATGTTCGTCGCGGACGCCGGGCTGTCCCGGATCGGCCAGCCTGCCGGAGGGCCGCGTCGGACCTCCCAGATCGCCGACCTCCCAGATCCGCTTCGCGGATCCGGCAGGGACCCTGCCGCCGATCCGGCAGGAACCCCCGATGGCGAAGCCTCACGCGGTCCGCGGGCGCCGGCCGAGACGGTCGGCGTCACCTACTGGCTCGCCGTGGCCGACGGCGTCTCGTCCGAGGCCGTCGCCAGCGCGGTCGTGCGGTCCTTCGGCGACCAGGTCCGCGGCACCAACACCTGGCCGGACACCCGCGGCGATCTGCTCAACGTCGGGCAGATCTTCGGCAAGCTCGTGAGCGCGTTCGGCGCCTTCCTGCTGGTCGCGGTCGCGGTGATCGTCGCCGGGTCGATGACCAGCCGGATGGTGGCCCGCCGCCGTGAGATGGCGCTGCTCGGCGCGGTCGGGGTGCGCCCGGCCCAGCTGACGGCGGCGCTGCTGGCCGAGCACCTGACGCTCGGCGTGGTCGCGGCCCTGCTCGGCTGGCTCGTCGCCGGGGCGCTCGCGCCGAGCCTGGATCTCGGCGCGACCGTGACCGGCCCGCAGGGCCCGCACTGGACGGCGGGCGGCCTGCTGCTCACCGGCGCGATCCTGCTGGGACTGCTCACGCTCGCGACCGTCGTGGGCGCGGTGCGGGCCGGGCGGGCGTCGATTGTCGACACGCTGCGCGACGCGCCGGCCGCGGCACGCCGTGACGGCCCGCTCGCGCGGCTCACGGCGCTGGTGCCCGGCCGGCTCGGCCTCCTCGGCGTCGGCAGGCTCGCCGCCCGGCCAGGCCGGGCCACGCTCACCGGGCTGACCATGCTGGTAGCGGTGATGGGCGCGGTGGTCGCGGGCGGGTTCATGGTCACGGTGACGGAGGCGCTGGAGCGGCCGTCGTTCACCGGCGATCCCTGGCAGGTGTTCGCCGGCCGCGGCGACGTCGCGCCGGCGACGGTCGAGGCGGCGCTCCACCAGACGCCGGGGATCGGTGGCTGGTGGTCCGAGACGGAGCGTCGGGGCAGCTACGACGGCCAGACGTTCCGCGTCCGCGCGCTCGGCGGCGACACGCTGCCCGCCTACTCGGTCGGTACCGGCCGGCTGCCGACCGCGCCGGGCGAGGTCGCCGTCGGCTACGGCCTGCTGGACCAGCTGGGCCTGCGGGTCGGCCAGACGGCCACCGTCGAGATCGCCGGCGTCGCCCGCGACGTCCGCGTCGTCGGCTGGTATCGGACCTCGGAGGACACCGGGCGGGTGTTCGCCATGCGGCTGGCGGACCTGCGCGCGATCGACCCGACGGCGGTGCCCGACCAGTACCGGATGACCGTCACACCAGGCACCTCACCGGACACGGTGCAATCAGCGCTCGCGACCCGGCTCGGCGAGGGCGTGGAGCTGAAGACGCACAGCCCGGACGTCGGCGGGCGCACGGTGATCGAGACGGTGACGACGCTGATCGCCGGGGTGCTCGTGCTCATCGCGCTCGCCAACATGCTGCACGCGCTGCTCGCATCGAACCGGGAGAGCGCCCGGGACATCGGCGTCGTCGGCGCGCTGGGCTGCACGCCGCGCCAGCTGATCGGGCAGAGCGCGCTGGCGGCGGCGGTGCTGGCGGGGCTCGCGGTGGTCATCGGGCTACCGCTCGGGCTGTTGGTCTTCCGCATCCAGAGCGACGCCGTCGCGCGGGACATCGGGCTCGGCCCCGGGTTTGGGCTCACGCCCTCGGCGACGTTCCTCGTCGCCCTCGTGGCGGGCACGCTAGCGCTGGGCGCGGCTACCGGCGCGGCCGCGGCGAGAGGCCTGGCCCGCCGGCCACTCGGCGACCTGCTCCGCTGGGAGTGACCTCGCGTCTCCAGCGCCGGCACGTCGTGCTGGCGCTGGAGCGCGGCCGGTCTCGGGTCGGATCGGCGAGGTACCGCTAGTCGCCGCTAGTCGCCGCTAGTCGCCGTTCAGGGCGGCGCCCGCGATCGCGATCCAGAAGATGAGGTAGAGAACCCAGACAGCCACGGCGGAGGCGGCCGAGACGATGCACCAGGTCTTGGCCTTCTTGGATGCGTCCAGAGCTCCCTGGATGTCACCCATGGCCTGGCGGCTCTGCACCCGGCTCGAGAAGACGATCGCGACGATGCCGGCGGGCAGGCAGCACAGCAGGGTCACGACGATCGACTGCCACAGATAGTTCGGGATCGGCGCGCCGCCCGGCGGAGGGCCGAACCCGCCGGGCGCGGGCGGGTAGCCGTAGCCCCCGGCCGGCTGGCCGTACCCGGGCGGCGGCGCGCCGTATCCGGGTGGTGGGGTGCCGTAGCTAGGTGGTGGCGTTCCGTATCCGTAGCCCGGCTGCTGGCCGTATGGATCCTGGCCCGGCTGCTGGCCGTATGGGTCCTGACCTGGGGTGCCGTACGGCGGTGGTGTCGTCACGGTCGCGGCCGCGCCTTTCGGTGATACCCGGTACCCCGGCCTGATAGCCGGGGCGGTGGCGATGGCGTTCAAGGAGAGTGAAGTCTGCTGGGTCGGGGCTGTGGCGGTCCGGCGGATCCATAGAGGGGTGGGTCACAGAAGTCGGCGATGGCGAGCGGCGGACGGGCCTCGGTCTGACGCCGAGGTCTCACGCCGACGGCATCAGGCCCTCAGGCGTTGAAGGAGGTCTCCGAGGAGAAGTCCATCGCGCCGCTCGCGATCAGGGTGATCCACAGCACCAGCACCAGCAGCCCGACGACCAGCGACACGATGCACCAGGTCCTCGCCTTCCTGGAGGCGTCCAGCGCTCCCTGGATGTCACCCACGGTCTGGCGGCTCTGCACCCGAGAAGCGTTCACGATCGCCGGGATGCCCGTCGGCCAGAAACAGAGAATCGTCACCAAGATCGACTGCCACAGGTAGTTCGGAATCGGCGTTCCGTAAGGTGGCCGACCGCCTCCGTAGCCGCTGTTGTTTCCCTGGTACTGCGGCAGGCCGCCGTACCCCGCCGGCGGCTGCTGGCCATACCCATAGCCTGGCTCCTGCGGTGCCCCATAACCACCGGGCGGTGCTCCATAGCCACCGGGCGGCGGCCCACTGAAACCGCCGGGCGGTGGGCCGCCATAGCTGCCGGGCTGGCCCCACCCGCCGGGGGTGTTTTCGGGCGGAGTCTGGGACACGCGGTTCTCCTGGCTGTGGTCTCGAGGTGCTGATCCGGGAGGCTGATAGAAGTTGTTCGGCACCGGGAGCGGATTAAGCGGAAGGTATGATCTCATCCCGGCGGCCCGGGCTGCCTGAGGCAGTCTCCCAGGCCATCGGCCAGCGCCAGGCCGGGTCAGGAACCTGCCTGGATAGCTCGATACCTGCTGGCCGTGGCGCCCGAGGCCCAGTGTCCGGAGCGCGACAGGGCTTTCCACGCATGGCGCCCGCGGCGCGATGCGTGGACCACTGCCGCCTGCGACATCGATAGCTCCTCGTGCTCGCGGCCACGGCCGCCCACCTCACCGATCAGCCGCCGAGGGCCCACCGTCGGTCTCACCGGACTGTCTGGAGGGGGATCTCTCGGCGAGGTCGGACGGAAGCAAGCTGGGCAATGGTGATGTACGGGTAGGCCGCGGCGCCCCAGCGCCGCGCGGGCCATTGTGACACAACCCCGCCCGGCCACGGCCCGAAGTGGACGAGCGATGCGCCCAAGGCCAGCACATATTCATCCCATGCCCAGCCACCGCGCGGCCGCGCCCCCGCGTGACGCGCCGACCGGTTTCCCGGGCACACGCACGGGCGGCGCGGCCCGGCTGCCTGGACGCAACGGCCCGCCACCGCCGGTCACGGCCCGGCCTCACCGGCCGGCCGACAGTCGTTCGCCTAACTCATTCACGTAAACGATCCGGGCGGCTACCGACGCGGCGCGAGATTTGAACAGAGAGACACAGCAATCACAACTTCACGCCTTCACCTGAGCGACGGACCGAAAGACCACGCACCCGCTCGACCGGGAGCAGGCACCACCGGGCTATGGTGCTGGAGCAGCTCCGCCAAACACTGACGTAACTGTCAGGTGCGGAACGCCGGGCGACAGGGAGGGGCCGGCATTCCGCGGACGGAGTGCGTGGCTCGGCTGTCAGAAGGCGAGGGCTGACCGTCCGCCACCCAGTTGCGCCGTCAAGTAAGCCGTCAGGCGGAAGGACGCTCCCGTGAGACACCGGGCCAACAGCTCGGCGACATCCATGGATACCGGCCCGCTGCCATCCGGGCGTGCCAGCGATCGCCGCGCCAGCAGCCGACCACCCTCCCCCACCACGATCGTCACGACCGGCCGGACATCCGGCGCGCACAGCACCGGGGCACACAGCATCCCGGTCCGCGCCGCCCGCAACCGGCGCTTCCTGATCTGGACCGCGGCAGTCGGCGCGCTGGCGGTCGCCGTGGCCGGCGTCGGGTTCGCCATCGCGCCGCACGGCGGCGACGACAAATTCGTCGTCGGGGCTTCCGCCCTCGACGGCGGTCTCGGCCGGGCGCTCGCAAGCGAAGCACCGTCCCCCTCCGCGTCCGCCTCCACATCGCCAAGCGCGAATCCCTCGGCCACCCCGACCGGCCCGGCCTCCGCGTCGCCGTCGCCCGCGGGCACCGGCGCGCCAGGCACCGCGGCACCCGGGAAACCCGCCGTGCCCGCTGGCGGCGGTGGAGGCGGCGGACGGGTCCCAGGCGGACTGTCCGGCATCGTCGTCGGCAGCCGAGACAAGGTCGCGGCCTGGGAGCAGTTCCGCGGCTCCAAGGTGACCGTGATCATGGGCTACACCGTGCGCGACAACTGGAACGACATAACCAACCCGTGGATCGGCGGCGAGTACGCCGGCTGGGACGGCCAAATGGTCATCTCCCAGCCGCTCTTCCCCGAAGGCGGCGGCGACTTCGGGTCGTGCGCCAACGGCGCCTACTCATCGCAGTGGGCGCAGTTCGGCAACTACCTGAACAACATCGGGCGGCCGAAGACGATCGTCCGGCTCGCCTGGGAGTTCAACGGCGACTGGTTCCCCTGGTCCGTCGGCAACACCGACGTGGGCACCTGGAAGCGCTGCTTCCAGCAGGTGGTCGGCGCGATCCGCTCGACGGACCCGCAGGCCCGGATCGACTGGACCATGAACGCGCACAGCGGCAGTCCGTACGACGCCTACCCGGGTGACGGCTACGTCGACATCATCGGCATCGACAACTACGACATGTGGCCGCCGAGCCTGAACGAGTCGTCCTGGAGTTCATCGTGCAACTCGAGCGCCGGGCTGTGTGACGTGATCCGGTTCGCCCGGCAGCACGGCAAGCAGTTCTCGGTCTCCGAATGGGGCCTCGTCTCCACCTCGGACACCGGGGCGGGCGCGTCCGGCCAGGCCGGCGGGGACAACCCGTTCTACATCAGGAAGATGTACGACACGTTCAAGGCCAACGCCGACGCGCTCGCCTACGAGACGTACTTCAACAACTCCGAGGCGGGCAACGTCCACTCGTCCCTGCTCAACCCGAACGAGAACCCGAACGGCGCCGCCACCTACGCCTCGCTCTGGTGAGGCTGGGGTGGAGCCGGGCGCGAAGCGTCCCGGCTCCACTAACCCGGCCGGCGGCGGTGCGCCGGCCGGGCGCGCGAGGCCCCCGGCATGGGACAGTTTGCCGGTGGCCTGGTTAGCGGGCGGCGGGGAAGGCGGGTAGGCGCATGGGACGGGCGCGGGACGAGCGGGCGTTGCTCGCGGACGTGATCGAGGCCGCTGGGCCAGAGCACCCGACCCTGTGCGAGGGCTGGGACAGCTATGACCTCCTCGCCCACGTGGTGACCAGGGAGCGGGTACCCAAGGCGGGCCCCGGCCTGATGGTCCCGCGGCTGCATGGGATGACCGAGCGCGCCGAGAAGGCGACGAGGGCGGCCCACTCGTTCCCCGAGCTCCTGACGATCTTCCGGTCCGGGCCGCCGCGCTGGCAGCCAACCCGGATTGGGCCGATCGACAACGCCACGAACCTCGTCGAGTTCTATATCCACGGCGAGGACGTGCGCCGCGCGCCGAAGGGCGTTCCCGAGAACGCCGCGGGCGCGCTCGCGGCGCGCGAGCTCACGCCGGAGCTACGCGAGACGCTGTGGGCCACGGCTCGCCGGTTCGCCCGGGTCGCGTACCGGCGGGTGCCGGGCGGCGTTGTTCTCGAACGCACTGACGGGCCCGCGACAGAAAGCCCGGGTGCGTCGCGGGTCGTCGCGCGCAAGGGCGAGCCGGCAGTGGTTCTGTCGGGCCCGGCCGCCGAGCTGTTGCTGTACGGCTATGGCCGGCGCGCGGGTGCCCAGGTCGAGATCAGTGGCGAGCAGGACCTCGTCGCGGCGCTCTCCGAAGCACGCCTGGGTCTGTGACCGCGGTCGCGGCGGGAAAGACCGGGCAGGCCAGCCAGGCAGACTAGGCATGTGCTGGAACCAATTCCGCGCGTCGCCGCCCGGGTCGTGCTGGTCGACCCGTCCGACGCGTTCCTTCTGATCCAGTCGCACGACCCGACCCTCGAGGACTCGCCGGTCTGGTGGCATGTGCCCGGTGGCGGCCTCGACCCAGGGGAGAGCGCGCGGCAGGGCGCGATCCGAGAGATCGCGGAGGAGGTCGGCATCCGCCTGGCGGAGGTCGGGCAGCCGGTCGGGACCAGGACCACTCGCTTCACGTTCGCCGGCAAGTCGTACATCCAGCAGGAGTCGTTCTTCGTCGTGCGGATCCCCGAGCGGGTCGATGTCGACCCGGCCGAGTGGACCGACCTGGAGAAGCGCTCCACGCTCGGCTGGGCCTGGTGGACTGTCGACGAGGTGGCCGCCAGTACGGAGACGATCTATCCGCGTGGCCTGACGGCGCTGGTCTCCGGCTGGCTCGCGTCCGGCCCGGGCGCCCAGCCCGTCGTCGTGGCCTGAGGCGCTGGGGGACGCGCCTGGGGCGGGCGTCCGAGCAGCCAGGTGCCCCACGGGCCGACCTTGCCCGGCTCGCGGACCTTCGCCCAGGGGATGACCCGCGCGTCCATCGTGTCGAGCAGGTAGTCGAACCTGGCCATCATCCGGTAGCCCAGCCGGCCGCCGAGCAGCCCGCGGGAGCGCAGCAGGTGCGGGTGTGGGCGGCTTGGCGCGCGCGGCAGTGCCCGCTCGTACTCGGCGGCAAGCAGCTGCCGCTGCTCCGGCGTGCTCGCCTGGTCGAACTCGCGCAGCAGATCCTCCTCCTCCCGGCTGTGGTCCGAGATCGCCGTCGCCAGCTCGCGGCGCAGTTCGGTGGCCTCGGCCCCCGGCGGGTGTGTGTCGCCCTGCGCGTACTGCTGAACCCCACGCATGATTATCAACATCTCGCGCGCGCCGGCACGCAGCCGCGTAATACGGCTCTCGGTATGCGGCAGCAGCCGGGCGACTTCCGGATAGATGACGTAGCCCATCGTGGCAAGATGCGCACACATTGCGGCGACGGCGGTGTCACCGGCGCGATGGATCTGGCGTGGGTCGGCCCCGGGCGCCGCTCCGCCCGCCCAGGCGGCGAGCCGGGCGGCGTCGCGGTGCACCGGGCCGACCAGCCGTACGAGACTGTCGTCCGCCGGCTCGGCGTCGACACCCTTATGCGAGTCCGCCTCCGCTGTACCAACATCCACGCCGCTGTCCACGCCGCTGGCGGAGGCCCACGGGCCGCCGGGCGTGGAGCCGCGTCCGGCGCGTGACCCGTCCGCGCGCCGCGACCGCATCTTCACCAGCGATCGCGGCGCGGACCTGGCCGCCGCGAGCAGTCGCGAGTTGGCCAGGGAACCGTGGCGTTTAAGAGCGGGCATCTGCCACCTCCTACAGCGCCCTCCCTCGTCGCGTCGCCGGGGAGCCGGTTCTCCGCTCACTCCCGCACGCATGACCGGCCGGGCGCATCGGTCCGACCCAGGAGACTCCTGCCCCAAAACGGCGACCCTATGGCAGCCAGCCGGCAGATCGACGCACGATCGCAAGGCGTGGCCGCTCGCATGAGGTTCACGCATGTAGTGGCACTCGTTGCCACTACATGTCGCGATGAGCGGCTCCAGCGCGCATCTGACGTCAAGATTACGCATCCGCCTTCTACCCTCGGAAACCTCTCCGCTACCCTGCCGATATGGCTGGCACCGCTGCCCCGGGGTTCCCAGGCTTCCTGCCCGACCGGCGAAGCCCGGGGTCCCTGCCGGATCCGGGGTCCCTGCCCGATTGGCGACAGGGTCCCTGCCGGATCGGCGACAGGGTCCCTGCCGGATCGACGGACGGGGTCCCTGCCGGATCGGCGAAGCCGATCTGGGAGGTCGTGATCTGGGAGGTCAGCGATCTGGGAGGTAAGCGATCTGGGAGGTCTGCTGGCAGGCCGGCGACCGGGCAGGCCGGGGAAGCCTCGGACCGGCGGTACCGGTCCGGGATGTTCGAGCCGCCGAACGGCACGGCGGCCCCCCTGGCTACCGGCACCGACGGCGCGAACGTGGCAGACACGGCCGCGGGAACGGCGTTCGCCGACACCGCCTCGGACGACGCCTCGGGCGCCGCCCGTGACCAGCTGGACCAGCTGCGGCGCCGATTCGTGCGCGGGCAGCTGCTGCCGCTCGGCCACCTCATCGTCCGGTATCGGCTGGTCGTCCCGGGCGGCTTCGAGGCGCCCTGGGTGCTGGTGACCTCCTGGCCCGCTCCAGCCTGGCTGCTGGGACGTTGCCTCAACGACACGGTCCACCCAGACCTCGCGCACATCCGGATGGGACGAACGGTCGCCGTCGGAGTAGACGACGTGATCGACTGGGCCGTGCTGGATGCCAGCAGCGAAATCGCCGAAGGCGGCTGGAGCCGCGGCCTACGTCATGCCGCGGATCTGCCTGACCTGCCCGGCCATCCGGACCCGCTGATCTCCGCCAGGCCCCCAGCCGCCCCGGCTAACCACCTGGTGACTAGCCACCGTCTCGACCGGGCACAGACAGCGAATAGCCCGGACTAGTCCAGTAACGGCACCCGAGCCGACACAAAGCCCACCGCTTCCGGCTTCATAACGATCGCTGCCGGCGTATATGGGCCCCTCACTGAGAGGGCTCGGCTACCGTTACCTACCGTGGCGGATGTAAGCGGCCGGCGCAGCCTCGCCAGCTCGCCCAGCCCGACCGGGCCGCGGAGCCTTGCCGACGCCGGGGGGCAGCGGGCCGAGTCACCCGGCGTGTACGTCCACGCCACCGTGCCTGAACTGGCGCTGCCCGGCATGCCCGCGCCCGGTGACGCTCCTCCGGCTGACCATCCGGGCCTCGACGAGGGCGGCATTCCGGTCGTGGACCTGGCCGGGCGGGAGGAGCCACCCGCGGTCGATCCCACCAGGTCCGAGAGCACACTCTGGCCTGACTGGCCCATCGGGTCCCAGGCCGCCGCCGAGCCCGACGGCCTGCCTGGGCCCGAGTGGGTGGCCGGATCTGAGTGGGTGGCCGAGCCCGAGGGGATGGCCGCCGCGGACGTCACTGGTGGCTCGGAGGGCGCCTGGGTTCCCCCTCAGATCGGCGACGGGCTTCCCGCCGGATCCGGGGTCCCTGCCCGATTGGCGACAGGGTCCCTGCCGGATCCGGGGTTCCTGCCCGATTGGCGAAGCCGATCGGGGAGGTCTGGGAGCCGATCTGGGAGGCCAGCGATCGGAGAGGTCTGGGAGCCCAGCTCGGAGGCCGCCGGCCAAGAGGGTCCGGACGACGTCCCGTGGACCGTGTCCGCCTACCAGGAGCAGACGTACGAGGGCTACGAGGAGCAGGCGTACGAGGGCTACACGTATGTCTACGACGGGCACCCGGGGCCGCACGACGCGGGCGGGCCGGATCCTGACCCCGAGTCTGACTTCTCACCCGTCCCGCTGCCGTCGGTCGGTGCTGACGGTTCGGTAGATCCCCTACCGCCAGATGACCGAGAGGAAGACCGAGGGATCGCCGCGATCGCTCGTGGCGACCTCATCGCGGAGCTTGCCGGCCGGCTCGAACTGCTCGACCAGTTGCTCGGCCGTCTGGAGGAGGCCAAGCGCCAGGCGGCCGACGCGAGCGAACACCTGCTGCTTACCCGTCGGTGGCAGGAAGAGACGGTGCGCACCATCCAGGAGGAGCGCGCTCGGATGCGCCAGCGCCAGCACGCGCTCGACGAGCTCGCCGAGCGGGCCAGGGCCGCGGTCGAGGCCATGCAGGCCACCTACCGGACCCTTCCCCGGGAGGTCATCGAGCTGGCGATCGAGCTTCAGGTGCTTGACCGCGCCGGCTTCATCACCAGACGCGCTCCCCGCCCGCCGCCCTAACGACCGTAAGTAACTATCTCGACGCAACGGGGAACGGTTAGGTTTTGCGCTAATCACAATGGGATTTTAGTCCCAACGACTAGGACCTAATGCCCAGACGGCCCCATCGACCCGGCGAAGCCTGCTCGAACCGTTGGATAGGCCCACTCGTCATAGGGGTGCGGGCGTCCATGGCGCCCCCGGACTAGACACACATCGTGTGCCGACTGTAGTCCTCCGCCCGCAAGGCCGGATCTGCGCGTAGTGTTCAAGCTACGTGGAGTACCCGATGGATCGGCACGACCTAGTCAGTTGCGATGGTTACGGGTGGATGGCTACCCTCGGCGACCCCTGCCATGACGGCAGCCTCGGTCCTCGGAACCGACGGTTCGCAGAAATCAGGCTTATGGGGGGTACCCACGCTTATCGTCATCATCCCAGTGGACTAGTCTTGTTCACGACGTCAGGCTCAGCACCGGACCGAACGCCGAATCCTGCCCGCGGTCCCGGTGTCCCCTCCGAGTCGTCACCTCGGGCAGGAGCGGGGGACCCACCTCGCAGTACCGGCCAGCGCCCCCTCCGGCGCGGGCCTTGGGGTGAAGCCCATCGCGTGCTTGCTGCGCGAGGGCCGGGCAGCCCAGCCCGAACCCGACAGCTCACCTCGCAGGCGTACGGGAAGGACCACACTTGTCCGCGCCCTCCGTACAGTGGGATACCGACACCCTGCCTGATACCAGCAGGGGTCGTCACCGCGGTCTGACCGTGGTGGCAAAGGTCCGAGGTCGTACCGCGGTCGCCGCGGCTACCACCGGTGCGATCGCGATGTCCGGCATCGCCCTCGCCGGCTGCGCCCCGGCGGCCGACACCTCGGCGGACGCGTTCGGAGACGACGGTTCCGTCACCACCGGCCTCAGCCTGGCCAGCGCCTTCGGCTCCGGATCGACGAGCGGCGGCGCCGCCATCCACCCGGTGAGCCTCGCGTCCACCATCGGCGCCGACGACACGGACACCGCGTCCGACCTGGCCGCGCCGACGCTGACCGCGAAGGCCGACGTCGACCTGTTCATCACGAACCCCGACGTCACCGTCTACTCGGACCAGCCGGTCGAAATCGGCTTCAAGCTGACCAACAAGGACACCAACCAGCCGCTGGCCAACCAGCTGGTCAAGGTCCAGGTCAAGCTGCCGACCGGTTTCGCGACCTTCCTGCACCTGCAGACGAACAACGACGGGTACACCTCGTACACCGCGCGGGTGCTGACCACGACACAGATCACCGCGGTCTTCGACGGCACCGACGCACTGCAGTCCGCCGTCTCGGACAACGTCGGCACGGTGAACGTCGCCGAACGGCCGGCCCCTTCGCCCAGCCGGGGCGTCACGATCAACGCCCCGTCGAACGGCGACCTGGGTGAGAAGGCCGTCTACCTCGCGTCGCTGCAGGCCGGCAAGCCCTACGTCTACGGCGCCAACGGGCCGGACTCGTTCGACTGCTCCAGCCTGGTGCAGTACGTCTTCCGGCAGCTCGGCCGCAGCCTGCCGAGGACGGCGGAGGCGCAGTACGAGGCCTCGCTCCACGTCGACCAGGCGCACAAGGAAGTCGGCGACCTGATCTTCTTCGGCACGCCAGGTGACATCTACCACGTCGGCATCTACGCCGGCGACGGGAAGATGTGGGCCGCGCCGCACTCCGGCTCGGTCGTGCAGCTGCAGACGATCTGGAGCACGAGCTACAACGTCGGCCGCGTCCTGTAGCGGGGCGCGGCGGGCGAGGAGGGCTCACTCCTTGAGCGGCGACGTTCGGCCAGGTTCGGCTGCCCCGTTCGCGGGGTCCTTCCTCGAACCCACTCCCCTCCGGGTTCGCGGACACGGCCTGACCGCCTGGCTGGCTCCAACCGTCGGCGAAGCCGGTGGAACCGTCGCTCTCAGAGTTTCCAAAGCCTTCGACGCTCGGTGATGCCCGACCAGGCAGCGACCCAGCGACGCGTCCGCCATCCGTACCGGCGGCGGTAAGTTGCGGCTGGATGCGACAGCGGCCATGGTGGCCCGTCTCCTTCGACGCATCGTGCCTTTCCTCAGGCATTCCCAGACCCCCAGGACTCTCCGCATAGCAGCCGGCGTGGCCCTCGCCCCTTGGCCGCGCCACCCAGGACGTCCGCTGGTGGCATCAAGGGCTTCCCCCTCCCGCCCTCGATTCCGCCAGCGGACCACCCGCCGTCCGAACCCCCTCGGCGGCGGCGGCCCGGCTGGCTGCCCCCACGGCTCCGGGCCGAACAACGCGACGCCGCCCCACCGGATCTCCCCCCATCCGGCGGGGCGGCGCCCGCGGCCAACGAGACACCAACATCAGACTTCCGCCGGCTGGGTTCGCCCGGCCCGCGGATGGCCCGGGACGTCACACGACCGCCCGGGCACCCAGCCCCGCCCGCCCCGTCGGAAACCCCCCCGCCGACGGGGCGGGCGGCTGGCCTCGGTCAGTCAGTCCGTCGTGGGAGGCCGCCGGTGGCCAGGCCCGCATGCTCGCCGGCCCACTCTGGGTCGCCTGGCCCGCTCTGATCGCGTCTCCTAGAGCCGCCGTCACCAGCGTTCGCTTCACCAGCACGCGACTGGTAGATCACCACGACCGTGTCGCCGTAGTCGTGAATCGGGCCAAATCGCGACCGCGACAACACGTCCGCGGCGATCATGAATCGTCGCGGACGGGGCGGCGCGGCAGTAGCTCGCTTTGGTCGGGTCTCCTGGACCGCTCCGGTCGCGGTCTTCCTGGACCGCTCCGGTCGCCGATCCGAACCTGGCCGCTAGAGGGCCAAAGGGTGTGCGAAAATGATCTTCCTTCGCACACCCGGCGGCCGTTGTCCCCAGGATCACTAGCGGGACTTGTTCTGCGAGAAGCTCCACAGGTTGCCGGAGAGGTCGTCGTCCCACGAGGCCTGTCGCTCGCGGTCGGTCGGCACCTGGTCAGGGCAGTTCGGACCCGGATCGGGGTCGAACTGGCCCACGACGCCCACCGCCGCGAACTTCGTGGGGTTCGCGCAGGCGAGGGCCAGCGCGAGCCGGGCGCCCTCACCGAGGCCCCAGATGTAGACCCGCTTCGGATCGATCGCCGTCCAGTCCTCGGACATGTACGTGACGATGTCCATCAGGTACTGCGCGTCGGGTCCGGCTGAGTCCACCTGCCACTCGCCGGCGACCGGCTCGGGGTAGACGAGCGCGAAGTTCTTCCGGTCGGCCAGTTTCGACGCGCCGCTGTCCGTTTCGAACACCTTCGTCTTGGTGTTGTTGTCCGGCAGAACAAGCACAAGCGGAACCGCCTTCTTGGAGTTCCGCTTGGCATGCACGAGCAGTACGCGGCCTTTGGACTCGTACCGGGACGGCATGTCCTTCTCCGAGGTCTTAGCCGAGCCGCTGCCGTGCGCGAAGAGATAGAGCACAAAGATCGCAACGACAGCGATGACGGCTGCCTTGCGGTGCTTGCCCCACCATGCGGTGAGCGGATTGGCGGCCACGCCCCCAACCGAACCACACCTGACACCACGATGGCGCCCGTTTCGGCCAGGCATCTCGCCTGACGATGCCTTGATGGCATCTCGATGGCATCTCGCCGAACGGACGGGGCCCGCGGCCCGACTCCTTTGCCTTCCTCACCCCACTCGTGTCTGCTGGCGCCTCCGGCCGCGCGCGGCTTCGCCACGATCGCGCGGCCTTTGGCTGTGTCTGCTGGGCGCCTCCGGCCGCGCGCGGCTTCGCCACGATCGCGCGGCCTTTGGCTGTGTCTGCTGGGCGCCTCCGGCCGCGCGCGGCTTCGCCACAGTCGCGCGGCCTTTGGCTGGCTTCGCGGCGGACGCTCAGCCGACCTGCAGGGCGCGGATGCGCGCGGCCCGCAATGCCTCGACCTCCGGCGGGCCGGGAAGACGCGGCAGCGAGCCGTGTACCCAGGTCAGCATCAGGTCGGCCAGCGCCGGATTCTGCGCCAGGACCGGGCCGTGCAGGTACGTGCCGATCACTCTGCCGTCGATCCTGCCGTCCGTGCCCTCGGGGACGCCGTTGCCCAGGCCAAGCAGCACCCGGCCGAAGGGAAACCCACCGGCGCCCGGCAGCGGCCTCGTCCGGCCGCCATGATTCTCGTAACCGAGCACGGTCGGCAGACCGAGTGACGGGTCGGGTTCGACGACGATGTCGCCCACGACGCGCGGTGGCAGCGGCGCGTCCGGAGGGTCGAACGAGCGCCTGGTCTCGACGCCTACCAGCCCCATCCCGTCGTGGATCTGACCGCCGGCCGGGAAGCTCTCGCCGACGACCTGGTAGCCGGCGCAGACGGCCAGCACCACCGCGCCGCCGGCGACGGCCCGCTCGATCGCCTTGTTACGCCGCAGGCCCTCGGCCGCGAGTGTCTGCGGCTCGTCCTCGCCGCCGCCCAGCAGGTAGATGTCACATCCGGCCGGTACCGGCTCGCCTGCCGGCACACTGACGACCTCGGCGGACAGGCCGCGCCAGCGCAGCCGCTGGGTGAGCACGATCGCGTTGCCACCGTCACCGTAGGTGCCGAGCAGCTCGGGATAGATCAGCGCGATCCGAGTGGTCGACTCCCGGGTCGCCGTCGCGCCGGCCGGATCGGGCTGCCGTTCCGCCAGCCGGCGTTCGAACGGGTCCGGCAGCCGCTCGGGCAGCCGGCTCCCCGGGGCCGACGGTTGCGATGGCGGCTGGAAGAGCCGCCGTTCCGGGATCTGCGGCGGCGTATACCGCTGCGGCGGGTACTGAAGGGGATGGGGCTCGAGGGGTTGGCGCTCGTCCGGGTAGGGCGGACGTCGCCCCGGCTGAACCGGCTGTGCCGGCCGTCCGGGGTACTGATCGTCCGGCGGGTAGGTCCCGGACGGGCCGGACGGGTAGGTCCCGGACGGGCCGGACGGGTAGGTCCCGGGCGGCGGGTAGAGCGGCTGGGTGACGTCCGGCGGCGACCCAGGGTCGCGCGGACGGCGTGGCTCCGGCTCGAACAGGCTCACCTGGCGCCTCCACGCGCGGGCGCGGGCAGCGCCGCCCGCGGGCGGCGCGGCGCGGGCGCGGTCCGGACCAGCAGGTCCCGGAACGCGGTGTAGTTCGCGACGACGTCCAGCACGGGCTCGGTGGCGGCATCGGCCGCGGCCTCGGCGTCCTGGTGCACCGAGTGTAGGACGCCGGCGTAGGCCAGCCGCACGCTCATGTCCTCCTTGCGCTCCCCGGTGACGAGCACGGGGCGGCCTGCGAGCCGCTCGAACGGCACATCCCAGATCCACGACGGGTCGCGGCCGTCAGCCGTCTGCGAGTTGAAGTCGACGATCAGGCTGCGCGGGGACGTCGAGTTGATCAGTTCCATCATCTCGACCCAGCCCGCGGGATTCTTGGCCAGCAGCATGCGGGCGCGCCGCGCCGCCGACCCGAGCAGTACCTCCTGGTAGCGGCCCTGCACGTCACCGAGATCGGTCATCGCGGCCAGCGCGTCCTCCACCTGGACGCCGAACTGCCGGGCCGCCGCCGCCGCCATCGTGGCGTTGCCCAGGTTGACCCGCCCCGGCAGGCCGATCGACGCCTTGATCGTGTGGCCGAACCACATGATCTCGTCAGGGCCCGTCACCGCGACGATCGGCTCGGGCCTGGCCAGCCCGCACTCCGACCACCAACCGGTCTCGTTGCGGTGCAGCAGCTTGGCGCACTGCGGGCAGACCATCGCGTCCGCGGTCCAGTTCTGCCCGACCGACACCCAGACCTGCTTCGACCAGGACATCGCGGCCCAGGTCACCAGCGGGTCGTCGACGTTGGCCACGACCGTGCAGTCCTCGAGCTCCTCCCCCAGGTCGCGCCAGATGGCGGCGATGCGCCGCGTCTCGTTGGAGCGGTCCAGCTGGTCACGGCTGATGTTGAGCAGCAGCACCACGCGCGGCTGGACCTCACGGGCGACCTTCGGCAGCCAGATCTCGTCGACCTCGAGCGCGGCGGCGGCGTCATAGGGCGGGCGAGAAAGCGCCGCCAGCACGCCGGGCGCCATGTTCGCGCCGCCGCTGTTCGACTTGACCGGGCCGAGCGTGCCGAGCGCCCTGGCCAACAGCCGGGTGGTGGTCGTCTTGCCGTTCGTCGCGGACACGCAGGCGATCGGCCTGCCCTTGCCGACCTCGGCAAGGGCGCGCGGTGAGATCTGTAGGGCGAGCTTGCCGCCGATCATCTCGCCGGAGCCCTTACCAAGCCGGCGAGACGTCTCAGAGGCCAGCCGCTCGACGGCAAGCGCCGCCTTGGTCCTCGCGGAGAGGCGGCGCGGCAACGGAGTCATCATCGCGATTCTTACCGCGCGCTGGGGCGTTGGGGCGCCCTACCCGGGATCCCTGCCGGATCGGCGACGAGGTTCCTGCCGGATCGACGACGACGCGCCGGCAGGTCGGCGATCCGGGAGGCCCGGGACGCTCCGCGCCCGTCACACCCTGTCGCGAGTCGATACATATGGCTGGGGCCTGTCCTGGTCTGGGTCAGTGAATGATCGGAACGGGCCGGCCGCCAACGGCACCACCATCGAGTAGTGACGCACCCGACGGGACATGTCTCTGGTCGATGCATATGGCTGAGGCCAGCCGTGGTCAGAGGCCGACGAGATCGTTGAGCTGGCGGCACCCGACAACCTGGCCGCGGCCTGTCTACATGATGAGGGCGGCCTTGGCCCAGGTCGACCCGGGGGGCCGGTGGGTGTCGTCCGCGCGCGGAATAGCCTCGCTACCAGCTCCCTTGACCGGCCACCGGCCCCCGGCTACGCCGATGGGGCGGGAAAGGTGATCCCGCGCACCGGACGACCCGCACGGCGCGAGAATCTCAGGTCAAGGCGCGTGGATCCGGCGCCACGGACTGACATGACGATGTACGAACTGGCTTGACGATGTGAGGACACCACGGTGAGCACCAAGGCCGTCGCGATCGCCCGCGACGACGACGGGTGGCGGGCTTACGACCTCGACCCCACCGAGCTCGAAGACCTCGACGCGCTGACAGACGCGATGCGTGATCTCGGCGACGGTCTCGTCGTCGCCTTCGTCGAGGAGGACGACGAGTACCTGGCGATCATCCGCATCGACGAGGACTCGTCCGACCCACGGGTCTTTCTCTCGGACCGGCGGGTACTGACGACCTCCGACCTGGCAGAGGCGCTGTTGGCCGACGCGCTGCCCATCCCCGCGCCGCGCGGGGATGGGGATGAGGACGACGAGGCCGTGTTGCGGCACGCCCATCCGATCGGCGACCTCGACCTGCTCGACGATCTCGGCACGTCGGCGGGCGCTCTGGCCGCCCTGATAGCAGAGGAGGGCATGCTGCCGGCGGACGTCGCCGCGGTTATCAGCGAGCGCGCCGGAGCAGGCGAGATCTTCGACGAGGTGCCCGACTGACCGCCGCCTCCGGCACCGCCGCTGAGCGCGACCTCGCGTCGATGCGGCTCGCGCTCGCTGAGGCGGCCCGCGCCCCCCAGGGCGGCGACGTACCGGTCGGCGCCGTCGTGATCGGCGCCGACGGCACCCTGCTCGGCCGCGGCCACAACGTCCGGGAAGCCACCGGCGACCCGACCGGGCATGCAGAGGTCATCGCGCTGCGTGCGGCCGCCGCGGCGGTGGGCGAATGGCGCCTCACCGGGGCCACGCTGGTCGTGACACTGGAGCCCTGCACCATGTGCGCGGGCGCGCTGGTTCTCGCCCGTGTCGCCCGACTCGTCTACGGCGCCACCGACGACAAGGCCGGTGCCGTCGGCTCCCTGTGGGACGTCGTCCGCGACCGGCGGCTCAACCACCGCCCCGAAGTGATCGGCGGCGTCGCCGCCGAGGAGTGCTCGGCCCTCCTCGCCGCCTTCTTCGCCACTCGCCGCACCGACCGCCAACCCCGCGGCTGACCAGCGCGCCCGCACCCAGGCCCTCTGCCCCACCTGTTCGCATCGTCGAGTAAGCTCACCTGCGGTGGAGTCGCCTAGTGGCCGAGGGCGCACGCCTCGAAAGCGTGTGAGGGGGCAACCCCTCCGTGGGTTCAAATCCCACCTCCACCGCCCTGTTCGGTGACCCTTTGGGTCACCTTCCCGGAGTCTCGATGTCTGCTCCGGGGGACGACCCCCGGACCCCCGATGTAGGGGCTTCGCCCCTACGACCCCCTCGGCTCGCCGCCCAGCGGCGGCATTTGACCCTTCGGGTCACCTTCCCCGAGTCTCGATGTCTGCCCTGGAGGACGACCCCGGACCCCCGATGTAGGGGCTTCGCCCCTACGACCCCCTCGGCTCGCCGCCCAGCGGCGGCATCGGGCTGGGCGGTCTGGCTGAGGTTCTTTGCACGGACGCCTTCGGTTGCTTTTCCTTTGACCGCCCTTCGGGCGTTGTCGGCTGTGCGGGCGGTTCTCGGTCAGGTCATCCACGGCTTGGTGAACCTTTCGGGCAGAGGCCGCTTCCGAGCCTGGCTATAGCCTTCATCGCGGTGGCCGGGAGGCCGGTGTGGGTGGCGCCGATATCAGGTGGCGGCTCGGGTGTCGGGACGACGGCGCGGCGGGGCTGGAATTGGGCCCAGGTACATCGGCGGGGCTGGGTGGGGTGACCGGTTTAAACGGCTTTGGGTGGTCGGCTTTGGGAGTTCGCGGGGCGGGGATGCGCCGACGCGAAAAATGGGGTGGCGGCCCGGTCTGGCGGGTATACCCATCGGTCGGGTTGCGGCCGCGGCAGGGCGTGCAATAGTCGTGACGAACAGAAAAACAATGCGTGACCATGACTCCGCGGAAGGCCACCACGCGACGAGAAAATGATTTCTGAACGGTCGCGGACCAGGCGTGGGAGAAGGACTTTCGGCGGGGTCGGCGCGCACAACCGATCCCAGCCAGGAGGTACCGAGAATGGCAAGGGTTGTGGTGTTCGGAGCGAGCGGCAAGATCGGGCAGTCCGTCGTGAGCGAGGCGATCCGGCGCGGCCACCAGGTCACCGCGGTGGCGCGCGACGAGGCGAAGCTCGCCAAGCTGCCCAGAAAGGCCCAGTCCGCCGCCGGTGACGCCACTTCGCGTGACTCGGTGTACAGCCTCGCGGACGGCGCCGACGCCGTGGTCGTCGCGATCGGTGGAAACGACAAGAAGGTCTGGGTGAACGCCGCCCGCACCATGATCGACGCGATGAGCAAGCTGGGCGACAACGCGCCTCGTCTCATCCACGTCGGCCACGGGGGCACCCTCGAGGACGGACAGGGTGCCCGCATCCTCGACGACCCCGAGTTCCCGAACGGCATGCGCAAGGACGCGCAGGGCCAGGCGGAGGCGCTCGACGCGCTGCGTGCCGCCAAGAGCGTGCGCTGGACGGTCGTCTGCCCGCCGCCCGTGAACCTCGCCCAGGGCAAGCGCCGGGACACCTACCGCACCGGCACCGACCAGCCGGTCCGTGATGGCCGCGGCAACATGGCGCTGTCGGCCGACGACCTCGCCGTCGCGATCTGCGACGAGATCGAGAAGGCCAAGCACATCAACCAGCGCTACACCGTCGGCTACTGACCGGCGGGCGGCGGCCGGCGGGCGCGGAGTTTCGCGGAGTTTCTCTGTCAACCGCCGGCCGCCGACCTCCCGGTGTTCCCACTGATTCCGGACCAGCTAGGCCGCGCCGTCCGTCATTGTGTCGGGCAGCGGTCCAGACCAGTCCCTGAGGAGTTCGAGACGGCGATCCGGAGCCGCCACGGAACAGATATACGCACCGCCACGGCCGGCGTCAGCGTCGACGCGGGTATCCGGGCGGCGCCAGTCTTCATCGCAATCGCCCCCGGGGCCGCCCAGCGTCGCGCGGTTCCCGGGGGCTACTTTTTCGCGCGAGCCTTGGCGCGGTTATGGATGCGACTGGTCCGCCCGGGCTCGGGCGCGGCGGGCCGCCAGATCCTCCGTGAGCGGCGGCGATGGGTCGGCGCGCATTGTGTCGAGAATCTCGGCGGTGTCCTTCGGAGTCGTCAACGGCGAGACGATCGCGAAACGGGCGAGTGTCTCGCCCTGGTGCACCGTCGGAGTGACGAACGCGAAACCATCACGCAGCAGGCGCTCGGACCAGGCGTGGTAGTCGCCCGCGGACCAGCCGAGCCGGCGGAACACCACCACGGACAGCTCGGGCTCACCGACGAGCTCCAGGTAGGGGGCCTCGCGGATCTGTTCCGCGCAGGCAGCCGCGGTGGCGAGCGCGCGCTCGATCGCCTCGGCGTAGGCGCGGGTGCCGTGCACCGCGAGCGAGAACCAGAACGGCAGGCCACGGGCTCGCCTGGTCAGCCCCACCGCGTAGTCGGTGGGGTTCCACACGTCCGGCGCGTCGAGCACCTGCAGGTAGCCGGCCTGCTGGGTATGGGCGGCCCGGGCAAGCGCCGGCTCACGGTAGATCAGCGCGCACGCGTCGAACGGCGCGAACAGCCACTTGTGCGGGTCGACGATGAAGGAGTCGCACAGTTCCAGGCCGTCGAACCGATGCCTCGCGGACGGCGCGGCCAGAGCGGCCAACCCGTATGCCCCATCGACATGCATCCACAGCCCGTGCGCTCTGGCCACCTCGGCCAGCCCGCGCAGGTCGTCGACGATGCCGAACTGGGTGGTGCCGGCGGTGGCGACGACGGCGAACACACCATCGCGCCGGTCGGCGGGCAAACCATCGAGAGCGTGGGCGAGCGCGGGGCCGGTCAGCCGTCCATGCCCGTCGGAAGGCGCGTCGACGATGTCGACATCCATCACCCGCGCGGCCTCGGCCAGCGACGAGTGTGCCTCCTGCCCACAGGCAAAGCTCCACCGACGCGGTGAGATGCCCGCCGCGGCGCACCTCGCGCGGGCCGCATGGCGAGCGGCGACCAGCGCGGACAGGTTGCCGACCGTCCCACCGGGCACGAACACGCCGCCGGCCGTGGCTGGGAGGCCCGCCAGGTCGGTAAGCCAGCGCAGCGCCTGGTTCTCCGCGAAGACAGCGCCCGCGCCTTCGAGCCAGCTACCCGCGTAGATCGACGAGGCACCGACAACCAGGTCGAACAGTATGGCGGCCCTGGTCGGAGCGGCGGGGATGAACGAGAGGTAGCGCGGATGGTCCGTCGAGATGCAGGCGCGGGCCAGCACCTCGTCATAGAGGCGCAGCGCCTCGACACCACCGAGGCCGTCAGGAGTGACCGTCTCACCCACGGCGGCGGCGAGCTGGGCCGGCGACCGCGGCGCGTCCAGCGGCGCCGGGTCAAACCGCATCCGTTCCTGCGCGTACGCGATGACAGCGCGGGCCAGCTCGGCCGTCTGGTCGTCGTAGCGGTGCACAGTCCTCCCGTGCTCCAGCGCTCGCCATCCGGCCGCTTACACCCGCCTGTTTGTGGCCGCGGCGCTTCTCCCACCGATTCGCGCGGCGGCGGCCACGGGTTCGGCGTTCTTCCGGTTCAGGGCGGCGAGACCCACGGTTGAGCCTGGCCTGGCCCGGTGCGGGACGGCTCGCGCGCCAGCCCTTTCCGGCCTGTCGCAGCAGGCATGCCGGACACCGCCCATGGCATGCCGCGCCATGGGCACGACGTGCCATGGGCGGCACGGTATGGGCGAGCCACGGGCGGCACGCGGAGACCGTCGCCGCCTGCCCGTTCCCTCAGGGCCCGGCCCGTCAGAACGTCAGGACGGTGCTGGGCCAACCCTCATGGCTGTTGGTCTCACGCTCCGCCCGGAACCGCCCGGGCGAAACCGGTCAGGCCTCCTGCTTGCCCTTGCGCTGACGCAGGAAGAAGCCACCGGTGGCCAGGGCGACCAGCAGGACGACGATGCCGACACGCTTCATGACAACCTCCGAAATACCTGTTGAAGACTTGTGGACGCCGACCCCTGGGGTCGGCGCCGCCGGATCAGGTTCCGACCGAATGTCACGGCGAAGTTTCCGCCCGGCATGGCCAGAGCATGCCACGCACCGCACGGCATCGAGGTACCGGCACCGGCACGTGCCCGGCTTACCCCAAAGATCCGGCGCGCCGACGGGTGCCGCGGACTGGTTCCCCGCCTCGACCGGCGTGGAATCGACCGGATGTCTCCACCGCCACATCAACTAGACACCCGGCGTGGCCACCCGTTGTCACCCGGTTCGTCACTACTTGTGCGCAGGATCGGCGAGGGGACCGCCCAGGCCGCGCGGACCGGCCCAACCCATCCGTCTGGCGCGGGTCCAGGTCAAACCTGCATAGCACCCACCGGGGCGCCGCCTCACGGCGCCGTCCGCCGGGCTCCGCGAGGCGGCCGGAGGTCCTGACGGCGCGACGCGGCGCGCAGGTCTACGACGACACGGTGGTGGTGATCCACCAGCCGCGTGCTGGCGGGCGAACATCGGCGCAGGCGGCGCTAGCCTGCCCCAGAATTCGGGGCGAGGGGGACGAACCCGCGTGGGATCGCTCAGCCGTCGCCGCGCTGCTCGATGACGGTCGCGCCGAGGCCGACCCGTAGCAGTTCCACGGCGGCGGCCTCACCCGTCAGGGTCGCGCCCGGATGCGTCGGCGCGTCCTCGTCGTCCGGCGACGGCTCGTCGGTCGCGTCGTCGCCCGCGCCGAAGGCCCTGGGCACCGCGGTCGTGGTGTGGGAGGGCGTGGCCACGGCCCCCCCGGCGGCCGCGGAGCCCCCAACCGTGGTCACGGCCACCGGGGCAGGTGCCGCCGTGAGGCCGAGTCCGGCGTCCTGGCGGGCAAACGTGGGGGCCGGTGCGGCGTCGAGCCCGGGACCGAGCGGTCCGCGTTCCGCCGTAGCGATGGCGGAGCCAGCGAACCCACCCGCCCTGCCGGCGACACCGGCCTGGCGGGGTGGCTGCACCCCGCCGCCCGCGAGGCCGGCGCCGTATCCGGCTGACGGCTGCGGCTGCGCGGCGTAGCCGGTCGGCGGGCGGACCCCTTGGCCCGGCTGCGGTCCCGACCAGGCGGCCGCCGCCGGCGAGGGCGGCGGCCCGGGCGGCGTGGGCCCGGGCGGCGTCGGACGGCCCGGGCCGTCGGCCGTCGGCGCGTGGCCAGTCGGCGCGCCAGCGGGTCGGCCCGGCCCGCCCCGGGCGCCGCCGGCGCCGGGACGCCCGCCGCTCGCGCCGGGCTCGCCGATCGTCACCCGCCACGCGCCGCCGAACGTCTCGGCGAGCGCCTCGGCCAGCACATCGGCATGGTTCCCCTGGCTGAACACCTTGGCCATCGGGGGTGTCGAGAGCGCGAGAAACACCTCGTTCGACCGGACCTCGAGCACACTGACGTGCTCTACCAGGAGGCTCGCTGTCACCACCCTGCGGCGCCGTGTCGCGGCGAGCACCTGGTCCCACCTGGCACGCACAGTTGCCGCCTCAGGCCCGCCACCACCGTCGGCCGCGGCCGGCCGCTGTGCTGGCTGCGCGGCCGGCGGAGGCGGCGACTGCCGCCCGGCGGGGGCCGTCGGCCCGCTCGCCGGGCCGCCCCAGCCGCCGCCCGGCCGAGGCGCAGGGGCTCCATCAGCCGGCCCGGTCGACGGAGCCGGCCTGGGCTCGGCCGCGTGCGCGGGCGCGGGCGCGCCCACGGACGCGGATGCCGGCGGGCGTGTGCTCGGGGTGTACGGAGCCGGCGGCGCGGGCGAACCGACCGGAGCCGTGGGCTCGGCCGCGGAAGCGGAGGCGGGGGTCACCAAGACCGGCGCGCCCGCGGCCTGGCCGCGCTCGAGCCGTTCCAGGCGGACGAGCAGCGCGGCCGGGTCGGTCGCGGCGCCCGGCAGCAGCACCCTGGCCAGGACGAGCTCGAGCAGCAGCCGAGGGCTCGCCGTCCCGCGCATCTCCGCGAGGCCGGCGTGCAGCACGTCGGCGGTCCGCGACAGCTCCGCCGGGCCGACCCGGCCCGCCTGGGCCTTCATTCGGTCGATCTGATCGGACGAGAAGGCATCGAGGAGGCCGCGCTCGACCGCGTCGGGCACAGCGTTGATCAGAATGAGGTCGCGCAGCCGCTCCAGCAGGTCCGCGGTGAAGCGGCGCGGGTCGTGCCCCGACCCCACGACCTTGTCGACGACGGTGAACAGCGTCGCCCCGTCGCGGACGGCGAGCGCGTCGACGGTCTCGTCGAGCAGCACGCCGTCGGTCATCCCGAGCAGCGCGACCGCCCGGTCGTAGCGCAGCCCCTCTGGGCCAGCGCCCGCCAGCAGCTGGTCGAGCACCGACAGCGAGTCACGCACCGAGCCGGCGCCGGCTCGGACCACCAGCGGGAGCACCGACGGGTCGACCTCGGCGCCTTCCTGGGCGCACACCGAAGCCAGGTGGTCGCGTAGTACCCCCGGCGGCACCAGCCGGAAGGCGTAGTGATGCGTCCTGGACCGGATGGTGGCGATCACCTTGTCCGGCTCGGTGGTCGCGAAGATGAACTTCAGGTAGGGCGGCGGCTCCTCGACGACCTTGAGCAGCGCGTTGAACGCCGCGGCGGTCACCATGTGCGCCTCGTCCACCACGAAGACCTTGAACCTGGCCGATGCCGGCGCGAAGAACGCGCGTTCCCGCAGGTCACGCGCGTCATCGACGAGGCCGTGCGAGGCGGCGTCGATCTCGGTGACATCCATCGACGAGCCGGTCCGGATGGACACGCACTGGTCGCACACACCGCATGGCTCAGGCGTCGGCCCCCGCTCGCAGTTGAGCGAGGCGGCAAGGATCCGCGCCGACGAGGTCTTGCCGCAGCCGCGCGGGCCGCTGAACAGGTAGGCATGGTGCAGCCGGCCGGTGCGCAGCGCCTGCATCAGCGCCGTCGTCACATGCTCCTGCCCGACGACCTGGCTGAACGTCGCGGGCCGGTACCGGTTGTACAGCGCTGTGCTCACAGCGTCTCGAGCTCACTCTGTCGCCGCACTCGCTCCGCCGCCTTCCTCGTCCCTCGGAAGGCAGCTCCGCGAGCTTGCTCCTGCGCTCGCCAACCCGCCCTCGCAGCCCGCGTCGCTACCTGCCCCGATCCGGTGCCTGGGCTGTCAGGGGAACGGGGCAAGGCCATTGTCCGCCTCCCACGACTACCGGTGCGGGGGCCACTCCGCCCCCAAGGCCGCGGCCCCCAAGGCCGCGCGAAGCGCGACATCGGAGGTCCGGGAGCCACCCTCCCAGGCAGACATCACGAGCCCGCAAGCCACCCCTAACGACGACGAAGAACACCCCGCCGCGCCCGCAGGGCCGCGGCCCCCAAGGTCGCGCGAAGCGCGACATCGGGGGTCCGGGGGTCGCCCCCCGGGGCAGACATCACGAGCCCCGGGAAGCCGCCCAAAGGGCGGCGAACAGGAGGACCCCTCGCGCACCCGCCAGAGCCCGCTTATCCTTGCTGCCTTCCGGCCCTGGGGAGGTTCACGAGGATGACGCCACACGAGGGGTCTGCTCCGCAGTCTAGCCGGCCGGCGCCGATCTTGACGCCCGGGCCACCCCCGGCCTGAGACGCCTTCGAGATCGCTACCTGAGCCCCGCCCGCCAGCCCTCACCCGCCCGCGATCCGGTACTCTCGTCGGCGGAGGACTCGCCTAGTGGCCTAGGGCGCACGCTTGGAAAGCGTGTTGGGCTTACACCCTCGCGGGTTCGAATCCCGCGTCCTCCGCTCGGTCAGCCTGCTCGGTGTGGCGCACCTTCGCTTTGCGGAGGACGCAATATCTGCCCAGGGGGGCGACCCCCTGGAACCCCCGATATCGGGCTTCGCCCGACCCACCGATCCACACAGCACCGCCACCACAACTCGGCACGGGACACCTTCGCTTTGCGGAGGACGCAGCATCCCCCAAAGGGCACCCTCGCACCCGGCCGTCGAGGCCTCATCAACCCTCCGGTCCGCGCGCACGCCGCACAGGGCGCCCACCGCATAGGATCATGGTCATGTCGAATCCTGGGGACCCGTTTGGTGGGCTCGGCGGTGACGCGGCCGGTGGTTTCGGGGCGCTCTTTGAGCAGGCGCAGAAGATGCAGGCCGCGATGGTCACCGCGCAGCGGGAGCTCGCCGAGGCACGGATCGAGGGCAGCGCGGGTGGCGGGCTGGTGACCGCGACCGTGAACGGCGGCGGCGAGCTGGTCGACCTGAAGATCAGCGCGCGGGCCGTCGACCCGGACGACACCGAGACGCTTGCCGATCTGGTGCTGGCCGCGGTGCGCGACGCCACGACGAACGCGCACAAACTGGCCGAGCAGAAGATGGCGGCGGCCACGGGCGGGCTGGGCGACATACTCGGGGGGCCAGGCGGCGGCCTGCCGGGCGGCTTCCCCCAGCTCGGCTGACCACATCGGGTTTGGGCAGATTTCAGGGACCGACGGCGCTGACGGCGCGGGAACGGTAAGGCAAACGTGTATGAAGGCGTCGTCCAGGACCTGATCGACGAGCTCGGGATGCTTCCCGGGATCGGGCCGAAGAGCGCGCAGCGCATCGCGTTCCACATTCTCGCCGCCGACCCGGCCGACGTCCGTCGGCTCGCCAAGACGCTCATCGAGGTCAAGGAGAAGGTCCAGTTCTGCCGGATCTGCTTCAACGTGGCCCAGGCCGAGCTGTGCCGGATCTGCTCCGACCCGCGCCGCGACACGACGGCGATCTGTGTCGTCGAGGAGTCGAAGGACGTCGTCGCGGTCGAGCGGACCCGCGAGTTCCGCGGTCGCTACCACGTTCTGGGCGGGGCGATCAACCCGATCGGCGGCGTCGGCCCCGACGACCTGCACATCCGTGAGCTGATCGCGCGGCTGGCCGACGGCTCGGTGACCGAGCTGATCCTGGCGACCGACCCGAACACCGAAGGCGAGGTCACCGCGAGCTACCTCGCCCGCCAGATCGCCCCGATGGGCCTGACCGTCACCCGGCTGGCGAGTGGGCTGCCGATGGGCGGTGACCTGGAATGGGCGGACGAGGTGACCCTCGGCCGTGCCTTCGAGGGCCGCCGGACGGTCTCACCCTGAGCGCCGTGCCGGCCGGCCCGCCCGACCTGGGCTAGAAACCGAGGATCGGCGCGTAGGTGGAGCTGGGAATCGCCGACAACGTCAGCAGAACGACGCTGATATCCAGCTCGTCCGCCTCGGCGGAGAAGTGCCCGAGCATGCCACGGGTCAGATAGACCGGCTGGCCGCCGCGGCTGACCCGCACCCCGAAGACACCCGTCGCGCGCAGCCACCAGACCCTGTCGGCCGCTCTGATGCGCACCTGCCGGCTGTCGCGGCGCAGGTCGGCTACGAGCCTGCGCAATCGCGGATGGTCGGCCCGCGGCCGGCTAGGCTGGTCGACCGTGCCGGCGATCTCCCGGCCCGCGGCGTGAACCACCAGGCGAGCCGGCTCCGCCGTCAGTTCGATCAGCGAGCTTTCCCGCGAGATCTCCTGCCCGGCGGGCCACATCGTCGCCGGCCAGATTCCCTCCCCGGCGAGCACGCGCGCACCCAGCGGGCCGCCGGTCGGGTGCCCCGGCGGCAGCAGTGCGCCGACAACCATGCCGGCTCCGTCGAGCCGCCAGGCGACCGACACGACGGCGCCGGGCGCGAGGCCGGGCAGTGCCGGAGCGCGGGGGGCCGCTTCGGTGGAACTCGCGCGCACGGGCAGCATGCGCAGCATCCGGGTGGGAGTGACGTTGTGGATGAGGGTCCACGACTGGGTCAGACCGATCATGCCCGGCGCCTCCTCCAGCCATCCGCCAGCACGGCTCTGGAACGGGCGATCGGGCGAGCTAGGCGGCCCGGAATGTCCCGTGTCCAGCGTGAACCACGCTCCGCTTCCACCGGTGGACAGTCTGCCATCTGCCCCTTACGCATCGCAATACAAGTACATCTTGGGAGCTATCACGACATTCGATAACTCATACGGGTTGTCCGGAATGCCGACCGGGTCGCCCACCCCGGTCGCGACCCACCGGAAGCCGGATGACAGCGTGGAACGCGGAGCCGGCCCCAGCCGGTCATGTCAGGAGCGGGTACATCAGATGATCATCAGTTCACACGTCGGAGCGGGTGCCCTGGTCGGCATGGCCGTCCGCAGACCGGGGGCGGCGCTCGCCGCGGGCTTCCTGTCCCACCTTGTGATGGACGCGCTGCCGCACTGGGGCACCGGCCCGAACACCGAGCCAGAGTGGCTGCCGATCGCGAAGAAGGACGGCGTCGCGGGGCTCGCCGCGATGGCGCTGCTGACCGCGTCCGCACCGGCGGCCGTCCGGCTCGCCGTACTCGCCGGGATGACAGGCGCCTGCCTACCGGACACCGACAAGGTCGGTCGCTTCTTCGTCGGCCACAGCCCTTGGCCAGCCCGGTTCGACCATTTCCACGCGGCGATCCAGAACGAGGCCCGCCACCGTCTCCCCCGCGAGGTCGCCACCGCCGCCGCGCTCACGGCGATCAGCACGCTCACTCTGCGAGCCTGGTCCGCCCGCACCCCGCGGGCCGACTGAAGCCGCCGCCATCGGCGCCCGCCCCTGGGCGCGGGTCCGGCGGCTCGGAGTTCCGAACCCGGAGTTCCGGAACCCGGAGTTCCGGAGGCCGGAGTTCCGGAGGCCGGGCCTCAGCGCGCCGGGAATCAGAGGTCAGGGAAGAGGACAGCGGCGCCGGTGACGCGGTCGGCGGCAAGATCCGCGAGGGCTCGGTCGGCGGCGGCGAGCGGGTAGGGCGTCACCGTCACCTCCAGCAGGTGACGGGCCGCGATCTCGAGGAACTCGGCGCCGTCGGCCCTGGTGTTCGCCGTGGTACTGCGCACCGAGCGTTCCTGGAACAGGTGGCGCTGGTAGTTCAGCGGGGGGACATCCGAGAGGTGGATCCCGGCGATGGACAGGGTGCCGCCACGGTCGAGCGCCTGGAGCGCGACCGGCACCAGCTCGCCGACCGGCGCGAACAGCACCGCCGCGTCGAGCGGCTCGGGCGGGGCGTCGTAGGCGCCGGTCGCCGAAGAGGCGCCGAGACTCAGCGCCAGCCGCTGGGCGTCCGCCGAACGCGTCATCACGTGCACGGTGGCTCCCTCGGCCCGTGCCACCTGGGCGGCAAGGTGCGCGGAGGCGCCGAAGCCGTAGATGCCGAGCCGTCCGCCCGGCGGCAGCTCCGCGCGCCGCAGCGCCCGGTAGCCGACGATCCCGGCGCACAGCAGTGGTGCGAGCTCGCCGTCGTCGTAGCCGGCCGGGAGCCGGTAGGCGTAGTCGGCGCTCACGACGGCGTACTGGGCATAGCCGCCGTCGGCGTCCCAACCGGTGTAGGTGGACGCGGGGCACAGGTTCTCCGCGCCGCGGCGGCAGTAGGCGCACGTGCCGTCCGTGCCTGCGAGCCAGGCGATGCCCAGCCGGCCATCCGGCCCGAGCCCCGGCCAGCGGGCCTCGATGTCGACACCGGGCCCGGCCTCGTCGAGCGTGCCGACGACCTCGTGGCCCGGAATGGTGAACGGACGCCGAGGCGCCAGATCACCCTCGGCGAGATGCAGGTCTGTCCGGCACACCCCACAGGCCTTCACACGCAACCGGACCTGCCCGTACCCAGGTTCGGGCACCGGCAGTTCGACCTGGCGCAGCGGCCCCGTGGCCGCCGGCCCCGGCCTCGCCACCTGCCAGCCCACCATCGTGTCCGCACCCGAGGTCACGACCAAAGCCTCTCACCGCGCACGCTGTCCGTCCGTCCGAGCATCCACGCACGCAAGGGCACGAGGACGACAGACGGCACGCAACCAGACGACCGTCGCCGAACAGCACAACCCAGCCAAGAGCCCGACGCCGGTCCGGGCCAGCCCGGCACTTTCTGGTCCGGCCCGGAACCAACGCAAGGAGCAGGGTCCCTGCCGGATCGGCGGAGCTTGCGGAGCCGATCTGGGAGGTTAGGCTCAGCGCCCGATGTCTAAGCGCCGAGCGGTCGCGCAAGCGACCTCCGAGGCGCTTAGACGCTCACCCCGTAGTCGCGTGCGAGGCCGGCGAGGTCGGTGTGGCCCTGGCCGACAGCGCGGAACTTCCAGTCGGCGCCGTTGCGGTACACCTCGCCGAAGATGACGACCGTTTCGGTCGAGTAGTCCTCGGACAGGTCGTACCGGACGAGCTCGGTGCCGTTCTGGTCGACGACGCGGATGTAGGCGTTGCGGACCTGGCCGAAGTTCTGGGCCCGGTTGACGGCGTCGTAGATGGACACCGGAACGACGATCTTGGCGGCGTCGGCCGGGACGAGGCCGAGATTGATGACGACCGACTCGTCGTCGCCCTCGCCTTCGCCGGTCCGGTTGTCGCCGGACAGCTCGATCGCGCCATCGGGCGACTTCAGGTTGTTGAAGAAGACGAAGTGCCCGTCCGTGACGACCTTGTTGCTCTCGCTGACGGCGATCGCCGACGCGTCAAGGTCGAACTCGGTGCCGGTGGTGGTGCGGGCATCCCAGCCGAGGCCGACGGTCAGCGCCGTGAGCTGCGGGTTGCCGGCGTCCGCCGCCGTCTTCGTCAGGCTGACGTTACCGCCTTTGGCGAGGCTGATGGCCATGTATGAGTCCTTCCTGGCCGATCTGTTCCACAAGCATCGACGGCCATGACGGTGAGCAGCGCTGGTCGCGAACACCTTCGCACAATTCGTCCGGCCGATCAGCGGGCCCGTCGCGCGCCGGACAGCATGACCGGGCACCGGGACCACATCCGGGCACCTTCCACACCACATGACCACCGAAACCACACGGAGGCAACAACGTGGGCACCATCGTGGAACCGCCGGGGCCCGGCTGGCGAGGACCCGCCGGGCGCGCTGGAGAGACCGGGAGATGACGGATGTCATCGCGGGTTCGTGACGGTCATGACTGACGCGAGGATCGCCGTACCCAGCACCCTGCTGACATGCCCAGATTCAGTGCGTCGCGGCCGCCGCGAGACGAGCGCGCCGCCCATCAGGCCCGCGGCAGCGGCACCGGCACCGGCACCGCGGCGTCTTCTCCCGCCCCGGCACCATCCGCACCATCCGCGCGGTCATCCTCCGCGCCCTCCAGAGCGGGGTCGCCCGGCGCCGCGCCGATCGTGCTCGACGGCGTCCACCGGGGCTACGGGGCGACGAAGGCCGTGGACGGTGTGAGCCTGGCCGTCCCCGCCGGCCAGGTCGTCGCGCTGCTCGGCCCGAACGGCGCCGGCAAGTCCACCACGATCGACATCCTGCTGGGCCTGACCAGGCCCGAGCGCGGCACGGTGAGCCTGTTCGGCCAGGAGCCTCGGCAGGCCTGCGCGAGCGGGCGGGTCGGGGCGATGCTGCAGAACGGGGGCCTGCTCCCCTATGCGACGGTCGGCGCGGTGCTCGACGCGCTGCGGGGGCTCTACCCTCGCCCGCTGCCCACCGCCGAGGCGCTGCGCCGCGCGGGCGCGACGGAACTCGCCGGTTCCCGCACCGAGCGGCTTTCCGGTGGCCAGCGCCAGCGGGTCCGGTTCGCGGCCGCGCTGCTGCCCGACCCCGACCTGCTGGTGCTCGACGAGCCGACGGCGGCGATGGACGTGGCCGCGCGGCTCGCGTTCTGGGCGGCGACGCGGGAGTGGGCGGCCGAGGGGCGCACCGTGCTGTTCGCGACCCATTACCTGGCCGAGGCCGACGACTTCGCCGACCGGATCGTGCTGCTGCGCGCCGGCAAGGTCGTCGCGGACGGCCCGACGACCGAGGTGAAGGGGCAGGTCGGCGGCCGGACGATCCGCGCGACGCTGCCCGGCGCCGAGACGGGCCGGCTCGCCGCGCTCGGCCCGCTGCCGGGTGTCACCAGGGCGGAGACCCGCGGCGAGACGATCGAGCTGACCTGCGCGGACAGCGACCGGGCGCTGCGGGCGCTGCTCGCCGCCGCCGCGGACGTCCGGGACATCGAGATCACGGGCGCCGGCCTGGAGGACGCCTTTGTCGCTCTGACCAGCGCGCCCGCGGGCCACGCCGCGCCAGCCCAGGCCGCGTCACTTCAAGGCACCGCATCACCTCAAGGCACGTCGTCACCTCAAGGCACGTCGTCACCTCAAGGCACGTCACCCCAGGATTGGGCGAAGGAGACCTCGCAATGAACCCGGCTCTGCTGACCGCCCGCTACACCCGGTTCGAGATAGGCCGGATCTGGCGCAACCCGCGCTTCCTGATCTTCAGCGTGACGTTTCCGTTCATCATGTTCGCCGCCTTCACCTCGAGCGACGCCACCGACCGACTTGGCGACATCACCGTCGGCCCATACGTCATGGTCAGCATGGCGACCTTCGGCGCGATGGTGTCCATCGTCGGCACCGCCGGGCGGATCGCGCTGGAGCGCGCAGGCGGCTGGAGCCGCCAGCTGCGGCTGACCGCGCTCACCGGCGGCCACTACCTGCTCACCAAGGTGATCACTTCCTTCGCGCTGGCGCTGCCCGCGCTGGTCGTGGTGTTCGTCGAGGCAGACGCGCTCGGCCGCGCCAAGCTGCCGGTGCACACCTACTTCGTCGTCGGCCTGTGGGTGCTGATCGGCATGGTGCCGCTGGCGGCGTTCGGGATCTGGCTGGGCTACCTGCTACGCGCCGACAACGCGGCGCAGCTGTCCGGCGCGGTCTCCTCGCTGCTCGCGCTCGCCGGGGGCGTTTGGGTACCGGTCGAGCAGTTTCCCGACTGGATGGCCAAGATCGCGAAGGCGCTGCCGATGTACTGGACGGGCGACGCCGGCCGCGAGGTGATCGCCGGTAGCTGGCTCGGCTGGCACGGACTGGCCATCCTGGCGGTATGGACCGTGATACTCGGACGGCTCGCGGCGCGGGCCTACTCCCGTGACCAGCTGCGAGCCTGACACCCGGACGGGCCCTCGGGGGCGTGAGGCTCCGCCATCGTCGAGCCCCGTTCGGCCTGACCCGCCGACGCGGTCCTCCAGGCCGCGGGACCACGAGCCCACCGACTGGCCGGCCCCGGTTCGCGGCCAGCGCGGCCAGGTGGCCGCCGACGGCGGAGGGCGACGAGCGTGACGGCGAGTACCGGCATGGCGATGAGCGAGACGGTGAGTGAGCCGTCGCAGGACACGCTCACCGCGATCCGGCGGTTCTTCTTCGAACCGATCCGGGGGCAGAATGCGTTCGGGCGTGAGGCCGGCGTCGGCCGGTGGCGGCGCACCGCGGCGATCTGGCTGGTCTACCTCGGCTACTCGGTCGGCGACCTGTTCTCGAATGACCACCCGCCGCGGATAGCGCTCGGGCTGATCCTGCTGGCCGCGTTCGCGTACCTCTACGTCGGCCCGCTGCCCCGGGCGATGTTCGGCGGGCCGCGGCGCTACCAGGCGACGGTGCTGGTCGGGATGCCCGGCATCACCGTTGTCTACCTGGTCGTGCTGGGCCGCAGCGGGCTGGTGATGCCGGTCTTCGACTCCGTCGCCTTCGCCATGCTGCTGCTCCCGGTGATCGGGCTGCCGGTCATCCTGGTGATGGCGGCCGCGGTCACCTGGCTGCCTCAGTACGTCCCGAGCTGGGACCTGCACGGCGAGCAGTGGTCGCTCTCCGGGCCGATCCTGCTCGTGGTCTTCGCTCTCTACGTGATGCGTACCGGGACTCGGCACCAGATCGAGCTGTTCCAGGCCCGCCGGGAGATAGAGCGGCTGGCCAAGGAGCAGGAGCGGCTGCGGATCAGTCGGGACATGCACGACCTGCTGGGGCACGCGCTGACGACGATCACGGTGAAGGCCGAGCTCGCGGCGAGGCTCGTCGGCCGCGACCCCGACAGGGCGGCGGCCGAGATGGCGCAGGTGGCGGCACTCGGCAGGGAGGGGCTCGCCGACGTGCGGGCGGCACTGGCCGGCTACCGGCCGGTGAGCCTGGCCGGCGAGCTGGCCGCCGCGCGGGAGGTGCTCAGCGCCGCGGGCATCCGCGCCCAGCTGCCGGCGGCCGTCGAGGAGGTTCCGGTCGAGCTGAGCGAGC
Source organism: Pseudofrankia coriaricola (assembly GCF_032027725.1). Classification (NCBI taxonomy): domain Bacteria; kingdom Bacillati; phylum Actinomycetota; class Actinomycetes; order Frankiales; family Frankiaceae; genus Pseudofrankia; species Pseudofrankia coriaricola. The sequence continues at coordinate 114,561 of NZ_JASNFO010000013.1, forward strand.
TGTTCGGCTGGGTGCTGCGGGAGGGAGTGACCAACGTCGTGCGGCACAGTGGCGCGCGATCCGTACAGGTAGCGCTGACGGGCAGGTCCATCGAGGTCGTCGACGACGGGCGCGGCCCCCTGCCGCGCGTCCCCGCGGGCCCGGCCGCGCCTGCCGGGGCTGCCGGGCCTGCCGGGCCTGCCGCCCTCGTGCCGTCTGAGCGGACCGGAACCCACACGGCGCGGGCCGCCCCTGGCCATGGACTGGCGGGCCTCGCCGAGCGGGTCGCCGCCGCGGGCGGACGACTGGAGACCGGCTCCGCGCGGCCCGCGCCAGGCGACGCCGAGACGGACGCCGGCACCGACGCTGACGCTGACGCCGCCCCCGGCGCGGTGGGCGGGGGCAGCGGGTTCCGGCTGCGCGCGGTGGTGCCCGCATGATCCGGGTGCTGCTCGCCGACGACCAGCACCTCGTCCGCGGGGCGCTCGCGGCGCTGCTGTCGCTGGAGGACGACATGGAGGTCGTCGGGCAGGTCGGCCGCGGCGACGAGGTCGCGGCGGCCGTCGCGGAGCTGCTGCCCGACGTCGTGCTGATGGACGTCGAGATGCCCGGCATCGACGGGCTGGCCGCCGCGGGCACAGTGCGTGCCACCCGGCCGGCCAGCCGGGTGCTCATCGTCACCACCTTCGGGAGGGCCGGCTACCTGCGCCGGGCGATGGAGGCCGGCGCGCTGGGTTTTGTCGTCAAGGACGCACCGCCGGACGCGCTCGCGGACGCCGTGCGCAGGGTCGCCCGGGGCGAGCGGGTCGTCGACCCGACGCTCGCCGCCGCGACGCTCGCCACCGGGCCGAGCCCGCTCACCGCGCGCGAGCGGGATGTCCTCGTCGCGGCGCGCGACGGGGCGACCGTGGCCGACATCGCCGGCCGGCTGTTCCTGTCTGAGGGGACGGTCCGCAACTACCTGTCCGCCGCGATCGCCAAGACCGGCGCCCGCAACCGCATGGAGGCTCTCCGCGCCGCCGAGGAGTCCGGCTGGCTCTGACCAGCACCGATGCGTCCTTCCGGCCGCCGGCGCCATGGGGCCGCCGAGACCACGCCGGGGCTGGCGGGCCGGTGACGGTGGGCGAAAATCGGGTCGGGAACGGCGGCGGCACTCTGTAGCCTGAGGGGCATGGCGTTGGTCGTGGCGAAGTTCGGCGGCTCCTCCGTAGCGGATGCGGACAAGATCAAAAGGGTGGCCGAGCGGATCGTCGAGCAGCGCCGCGCGGGTAACGACGTGTGCGTCGTCGTGAGCGCGATGGGTGACACGACCGACGAGCTGCTGGAGCTCGCCGAGCAGGTGTCCCCGCTGCCGCCGCCCCGCGAGCTGGACATGCTGCTGACGTCGGGTGAGCGCATCTCGATGGCGCTACTGGCGATGGCGATCTCGAACCTCGGCGCCGAGGCGCGCTCGTTCACCGGCTCGCAGGCCGGAGTGATCACGACGGGCACGCACGGCAAGGCGCGGATCATCGACGTCACGCCCGGCCGGATCCGCACCGCCCTCGACGAGGGCGCGATCGCGATCGTCGCCGGTTTCCAGGGCGTCAGCCAGGACACCAAGGACATCACGACGCTCGGCCGCGGCGGCTCGGACACCACCGCGGTCGCGCTGGCCGCCGCGCTGCACGCCGACGTCTGCGAGATCTATACCGACGTGGACGGCGTCTTCACCGCCGACCCACGGATCGTGCCGAACGCGCGGAAGATCGACACGGTCTCCTACGAGGAGATGCTCGAGCTCGCCGCCAGCGGCGCCAAGGTCCTCATGCTGCGCTGTGTCGAGTACGCCCGCCGCTACAGCGTTCCCGTGCATGTCCGCTCGTCGTTCTCGACGAAGCCGGGTACCTGGGTCATCGACATTCCGGAGGCTGAACTCGTGGAACAGGCCATCATCCGCGGCGTCGCGCACGACAACAGCGAGGCGAAGGTGACGGTCGTCGGCTGCCCGGACAAGCCCGGGGTCGCGGCGGCCGTGTTCCGCGCGGTCGCGGACTCGGACGTCAACCTCGACATGATCGTCCAGGTCGGGTCGGTCGCCGGCTCCGGCCGGACGGACATCTCGTTCACGCTGCCGAAGACCGACGGCCGCACCGCCCTTGGCGCGCTGGACAAGGTTCGCGACGAGATCGGCTTCGAGAAGACCCTGTACGACGACCACATCGGCAAGCTGTCGCTGATCGGCGCGGGGATGAAGTCGCACCCAGGGGTGTCGGCCCGGTTCTTCGGCGCGCTCGCGGACTCGGGCGTGAACGTCGAGATCATCTCGACCTCCGAGATCCGTATCTCGGTCGTCGTCCGCGACACCGACCTGCCGGGCGCCGTCAAGGCCGTCCACGACGCCTTCGAGCTCGGTGACCCCGACAACCAGGCCATCGTCTACGCCGGCACCGGCCGGTAGGCCAACGCAGCCACCTCCCCGACCCAGACCCAGCCGGGCCACCGCCACATGCGTCAGCCCGGAACCAGCCGGGGAGGGCGCTCCGCGCCCGACAGGCGGAGCGTCCGGCGGGCGCGCCAGCGCCCTTCCGGACGACCGCCACACCGTCGCCCGGACGGTGGTTATCGAGAGGAACTTCGGCCGTGGCCGACGAGACCGCATCATCTGATGGCCCGCCGCGGCTGGCCGAGGGCCAGGCTGCCAGCCGCTTTGGGCGCCATCGCCCTACCCTTGCCATCGTCGGCGCGACCGGAGCCGTGGGCACCGTCATGCTGTCGCTGCTGGACGAGCGCCCGGACATCTGGGGTGAGATCCGCCTGATCGCCTCGGCCCGCTCGGCGGGGCGGACGCTGCGGGTACGCGGCGAGGACGTGGTCGTCCAGGCGCTCGCGCCCGAGGTCTTCGACGGTGTCGACATCGCGATGTTCGATGTGCCCGACGAGATCTCCGCCCAGTGGGCGCCGGTCGCCGCCGAGCGCGGGGCGATCGCCGTCGACAACTCCGGCGCGTTCCGGATGGACGCGGACGTGCCGCTGGTCGTCCCCGAGGTCAACGCCGACGCGCTCGCCGACACGCCACGCGGGATCATCGCCAACCCGAACTGCACGACGCTGTCGATGATCGTCGCGATCGGGGCGCTGCACCGCGAGTTCGGCCTCGAGTCGCTGTTCGCCACGTCCTACCAGGCGGCCAGCGGCGCTGGCCAGGCCGGCATCGACGCGCTCTACGACCAGTTGGCCGTCGTCGGTGGCCGCCGAGACCTCGGCCAGGCCGCCGGCGACGTACGCAAGGCCCTCGGTGAGGACGCCCTCGGGCCGTTCCCGGCTCCGCTCGCGCTCAACGTGGTCCCGTGGGCCGGCTCGCTCAAGGACGGCGGCTGGTCCTCGGAGGAGATGAAGATCCGCAACGAGTCACGCAAGATTCTCGGACTGCCGGGTCTACGCGTCTCGGCCACCTGCGTGCGGGTTCCGGTCATCACCACCCACGCGGTGGCGGTGCATGCCCGGTTCGCCCGCCCGGTCGGCGCCGCCGAGGCTCGCGCCGTGCTCGTCGGTGCGCCCGGGATCGCCGTCGTGGACGACCCGGCGGCCGGCGAGTTCCCGATGCCGGCGGACGTCGTCGGGACCGACCCCACCTGGGTGGGCCGAATCCGCCAGTCGCCGGACGACCCGAACGAGGTGGCGCTTTTCGTGTGCGGCGACAACCTCCGCAAGGGAGCCGCTCTGAACACCCTGCAGATCGCGGAGACCCTCGTCGGCCGCGGCCTGCGCTAACCCCGTTCGCCCGGCACGACGGTTTACCGAACAACGGTTGCGAATACAAATACCGGATCGCGTCGGGCGCAACGGAAAACATCCAGCGAAGCATCCGGTCTCGTTCGGGCTCGCGGTATCCAGTGGCCGGCACAATCACGCCGGCCACTGGGACGAGCATGCCCCAGAACGCTCTTCGGTAGCGATCGCCGCCATGCGCCGTTGACGGTCTGGCGCCCTGCCCCGCAGGCAGTTCCGACCGGCCCTTCCGCCCACCGGCCAGGCGGGCGGAAGGGCCGAAGCCCACCGCACAAAGCGATCAGCCCGCCTCCCCGGGGAGACGGGCTGATCGTGGTCGAGGACTGAGCCCTAGATCGAGCCAAGCCCGACATCGGGGTCCGGGGTCACCCCTGGAGCAGTATGCAGAGCGGGCCACCGGGGAAGCTGCCCGGAGGGCAACGACCAGGGTGGCCCGTCGAGGTCTGCGTGGCTCAGATGGCGTGGACCGCGTCGGCCTGCGGCCCCTTCTGACCCTGGGTCACCTGGAACTCGACCCGCTGGCCCTCCTCAAGGGACTTGTAGCCGTCCATGTCGATGGCGCTGTAGTGGACGAAGACGTCGGAGCCGCCGCCGTCCACAGAGATGAAGCCGAAGCCCTTTTCCGAGTTGAACCACTTGACCGTGCCCTGAGCCACGTGCCGTTCTCCTTGCTGGTGCAGTCAGGGCCCGCACCGCGCGGACCCCGGGCCATTCGCCGGCGAGACATTTCATCACCGGTTCAGTTCCGCAGCGTCTCGGTTGAGACACGCACCGAACTGCTGCCAAGCACGACGGTACACGCCGAGGGGCGCGTGCGGGAGCCCTCCGGGCCAGGAAGTCCACTTCATCCGCCGGTAACAAGCCGACGCCCGCGCACGCTCCGATGCCCATATCGCATCCGTCCCAATCGGTCGAGACCACGCGCCGGCATGACGAAACGACACGCCCGGACACAAACCAGCCACTGGCCGTAGGTGATATAAGTCACCTACTATAGTCCCGGGCGAGCGCCCGGGCCATTGATCTCCACAACCGTGTGGCACTTCGTCAGGCCGCCAGGCGGGGGCCAATGCTAGCCGGGCAGTGCCTGAGCGAGATCGGCAATCAGATCCGCGGGCTCCTCCAGGCCGATGGACAGCCGCAGAAGGCCGAGGTCGACACCGGCCGCCGCGATCTCCTCAGCGGTCTGGTGGGAGAACACCAGCGTCGCCGGGTGCGTGATCAGGCTCTCGACGCCCCCGAGGCTGACCGCGTTGACGAACAGCCCGACCCCGCGCAGCACGTTCTGGGCCGCGTCGAACCCACCCCGTACGACGAAGCTGAGCATTCCGCCGAACCCGGTCATCTGCCGGCGAGCGAGCTCGTGCTGCGGGTGATCAGCCAACCCCGGGTAGTACACCGCCTCGACGGCGGGATGGCCGGCGAGGAACTCGGCGACGGCCTGCGCGGACGAGTTCTGCCGCGCCAGCCGCAGCGGGAAGGTGCGCAGGCCGCGGGCCAGCAGCCAGGCCTCGAAGGGATGGCAGACCGGGCCGAAGACCCGGGCGGTCTGCCAGGCCGCCTCCATCAGGTCGGCGCGCCCGGTGACCACGCCCGCGGTGACGTCGCTGTGCCCTCCGAGGTACTTCGTCGCCGACTGGACGACGAGGTCGGCCCCGAGCTCGATCGGGCGGGTGTTGAAGGGCGACGCGAACGTGTTGTCCGTGATCATCAATGCGCCGTGAGCGTGGGCCGCATGGGCCGCGGCGGCGAGATCGGTGAGGACGAGGCTCGGATTGCTCGGCGTCTCGGTGTAGACGATCTTGGTCCGGTCGGTGACCGCGGCCGTGAGCGCCGCCGTGTCCGACTGCTCGACCAGGGTCACCTCGATGCCGAAGCGCGGCAGCACATCCGTCAACAGGGTGAGCGACCCGGTGTAGTGCTGGGTCTGGGCTACGACGTGGTCGCCCTGGGAGACGTTCGACAGCAGCGCGGCGCTGACCGCCGCCATCCCGCTGCCGACGAGGAGCGCGGCCTCGGCGCCGTCGAGCGCCCGCAGCATCTCCTCGCAGACCCGGGCGTTGGGCGAGCCGTAACGGGTGTAGAACCGCGCGGGGCTGACGGCGCTCGCGGCCTCGGCGGCCCGCTCGTCCGCCGGCAGACGGTAGGTGCTGGTCTGGAAGATCGGCAGGCTGAGCGGCTCGCCGACCGGGTCGTCGTGCCAGTCCGGGTGGATCAGCCGGGTGATGTCCGCCCAGTTCCTGGCCGCGGCCGGTTCGGGGCTCCGCTGTTGGGGGTTCCGCTGTTCGCCGGTCATGGCCACAGCCTGCCCGGCCCCTCGACCAGGCCGCGACCCGATTTCGGCGTCATCCCGCCCAGGGCGCCAGAACTCGCCGCTTTCCGCCCCCACCCGAAGCCGGCGTCGGGCCAGAGCCCAACAAGACCGCGACGGGGAGGCGGCGGAGAAGCTACCCCTTCAGCCAGTGGCGGTGGCGGCTGTCCGAGAGGGATGGCCAGGCGTCGAAGAAGTCGCGCTCGGCGACGCGCGCCCGCAGCTCCTCCAGGCCGAGCAGCAGACCGTAGGTGAACGCCGTCGGGTCGCCGGCTTCCTGTGCCTCGATCCCCCAGGACCGCAGCAGCCCGGCGGCCACCGTGGCGTCCTGGTGGGTGCCGAGCAGTTCCTGCGCCTCCTCGGAGATCCTGGCCAGCGTCCTGGCATCCGGGCCGAAGACGGGCGTGAGCGCCTCACCGGCGTAGCGCAGCCGCTTGGCCTGCTTGCGCGCGGAGTGCAGCAGCACATCGCGGTCATGGCCGGCCGGGGTCGCCGCGGCCTTCGCGATCTTGCGGACAAGCTTGCGGTCGGCGGAGCGGACCAGCTCGCGCAGCTCGGTCGCCGCCGGGCGCCGTGCTCGCCCGGTCAGCGGCGCGCGCACCAGCTCGCCGAGGTCGACCAGCAGGACGAGGTAGCGCTCGTCGCGCAGCGCGGCGAGCGCCTCGGCCCTGCCCTGTGACATGCCGGCCTTGAGATGCCGGGCGAGGCTCTCCTCGACCGGTCCGCGGACGAGGTCGGGCGGCAGCGCCGCGAGCCGGCCGTCGAAGTACTCCAGCTGCACCTCGCTGTCGCGTGCGCCTGACAGCGCCCGCGCGAGGTCGCCGAGCTCGCGGTCGAGATGGGCGACCAGGTCGGCAGGGAACAGCGGCGCGAACGTGCGCAGCGTGCTGCGCATCCGGCGAGTGGCCACCCGCATCTTGTGCACCGCGTCCGGCTCGTCCATCCGCACCCGCGGGTCGGCCGCGAGCAGCGCCTCCACCTGCGCGGACAGGTAGACGCGCAGCACCTCGCCGGCGGCGAGGCCGGCTCGCCGGCGGCGGCCGGCCGGTATCGCCGGCGACGGGCTCGGGGCCGGCTCGGGCGGCGCGGTGTTGGCCAGACTGAGCAGGTGGGCGAGCTTGGAGCCGTGCGGCGCGTCGGTCGCGCCAGCCGCGCGCAGGACCGCCTCCACGTCGTCGAGCAGCCGCGCCCCGGCGGCGCCCCCGAGGGGCGCATCGGCGTCGGCGGCCGTGCCCGTCCCGGTGGCGGCCCCGTTGAGCAGCTCGACCTCGATCTCGCGCCACTGTGTCAGGACCGCCCGCTCGCCCAGAGTCTGGGCACGGACGCGGTCGTCGACGACCTCCGCCAACGGCTCGCCGGCCGCGTCCAGCAGCCGGGTGGCACCGCGGGTGGTGACCAGCCGGGCGACCGGGCTGACCCGCGCGCCGCGCAGCTGCAGGAACACGATGTCGAGCAGGTCGGCCGGCGGCACGCAGTGCGCCACGCCCCGCTCGTCCGGCTCACTGGCCGACAGCGGACGGTGGATCTCCTCGCGCGCGCCGCCGCCGGCCGGCAGCTTCAGGTGCCAGCCGTCGTCGGAGCCCCCGACCCGGCGGCGCAACGTCACCTTGGCCCGGGCGAGCCGCAGGTCCTCCGAGTCGTAGTAGACGGCCTCCTGCGTGAACGTCTCCGGCTTCGTCACCGCCGCCACGCCGACGCCGCGGCCCGCCGTATCCAGTGAGGGCAGCACGAAGTCCACCCCTACGGCGAACTTGCGCTCGATCTCCAGCTGACCGCCCACACCGTCCCCTTTCGGAGCGCCCGCTCGGGTCGCTCGTATGCCCTGCGCCCTCGGCCACATGGGCGGATGAGCGGGGGTCCAGGGGTCGTCGTCACACGGGCGGCGCCATGACTCCGCCGAGCGGACTCCGCCGAGCACGCGTCCGCGGCCGGCGGCCGCTTGGCCACCCGGCCACACGTGTAGCAACAACCCCGGTTTGCCGTTTGTTCTCCTATTGTTATCCAGGAGTTGGCAGCCAGGAGACGGATCCAGCCAACAACACATATCCGACGAACGCCACCGAATCGATCAGCGTGTGTGCCACGACCAGCGGCACCACCCGGCCGCGTCGTTGGAAGATCCGGCCGAACAGCACACCCATCGCGACGTTGCCGAGGAAGCCACCGAGGCCCTGGTAAAGGTGGTAGGAGCCGCGCAGCAGGGCACTCGCGGCGAGCGCCCGCCGGTCACCCCAGCCGAGCTCACGGAGCCGGACCAGCAGGTATCCGGCGACGACGACCTCCTCGGTCACCGCGTTCTGCAACGCGGAGCCGAGCAGCACCGGGATCCGCCACCACACGTCCGGCAGCCCGGAGGGTGCGACGGTCAGGTTCGCCCCGCTGTGCCAGGCCAGGAGGTAGAAGCCCAGCCCGGTGCCGCCGACGGCGGCGGCGAGGGCCGCGCCGAACGCGAGGTCGCGCCCCGGGCGGCGGCGGTCCAGTCCGATCGCCCGGGCGCCGCCGCCATGGCGGCCCAGCAGATGTACGGCCAGGAACGCCGGGACGATGGCATTGAGCAGCCCGGCGAGCTGGAGCGCCAGGTCCAGCCACGGCCGGCCCGGCGCCGCGGACCCGTTGAGCAGCGCCACCTGGCCGCGGACCGGACCGCTCGTCACCGCCCCGATGTAGCGGATGAAGGCGAACAGCCCCGACATCCCGAGCGACACCCCGAGCAGCAGCCAGATCTCGACCACCAGCCCGCGCCGGCTGAGGGCCTCCTCGCCATCGGTTCCGGCGGCCGGGGCCGCCGGGGTCACCGGCACCGTGGGGGCCGCCGGGGCCGGCCGCGTGTCCGACGTGGCGGTGGTGCTGATGGGGGGAACGGCGGGAACGGGCATCCCTGAGACGGGGCCGACGCTCCTGGTGTTCTCGGCGTCGGCGCCGGGCTGTGAGCCGGGGACTGGCTCCGGTCCGGTGCCGACGCTCGCCCGAGGACGTATCCCTGGCCGCATTCCGGGACCGTAGCCCACCCGCCTGAGGCCGTCCCGCGGCGGACGCTCCGCGCCCGCCGCCGGGCGCGGCCTGTCGGGCGCTGAGCGCCCTCCCCACGCGGTTCCGGGCCCTGGCATATGGCAGTGGTAAGGCTTGGTCCGGGCTGGCGAGGTGGCTGGGTTGGTACTGCGCTGATGCGCCGTCACTTGCCGTGGCTGGGTTGCGTGCATTGCTCGCCGGAACGAGGTCACGCCCGCGCCGGCTTCCCGGTTAGTCGGCGCACGACCTTCTACACGGCGTAAAATTCGGATCATGGCGCGCCTGGGAGACCTAGAACGCTCGGTCATGGATGTGTTGTGGGACTCCGAAGGCTGGCTGACAGCGCGGGAGGTCGCGGCGCGGCTGCAGCACGAGCGGGACCTCGCGTACACGACCGTCCTCACGGTCCTCGAGCGGCTCGAGAAGAAGGGCTTCGTGCGGCGCCAGCGGGCCGCCCGCGCGCACCGCTACCGGGCGTCCGACGCCCGCGAGGCGGTCGTCGCCGAGGCGATGCTCGAGGCGCTCGGCAACGCCGACGACCGTGGCTCCGCGCTGGTCCGCTTCGTCGGCGCGGTGTCGGCCGAGGAGGCGGAGATCCTGCGCCGCGCGCTCGCGCTGCCGGCCGACACCGACGTGCTCACGCCGACCGGCCCCGGCGACGAGTCATACCCCGACGTCGCCACGCTCGGTGATAGCGCCACCGGCATCATCACCGACACCCGCACAGACGAACTCGATTCGTCATCGTCGCCCGATAAGGCGGGCGGCGGTAACCTTGCGTCGACATGACGACGGCGGCCGCTCTCGCGCTGTTCGCCGTGGCGCTGGCCTGGCCGGTGCCGCGGCTGCTCGCGGGTGCCCGCTGGACGCACGGCTGCCCCAGAGCGGCGATCGTGCTGTGGCAGGCCGTGGGGCTCGCCGGCGGGGTGTCTGCGCTGCTGGCCGCCGCCGCCTTCACCGTGGCGCCGCTGTCCGGCTCGACGCCCCGGGCGATCGCCAACCACGCACGTAACATCGCGGCCGGCCGGCCGCTGTCCGGGCTCGACTGGCTCAGCATCGTCGGCCTGATGACCGTCGCGGCGCTGGCTGGCCGCCTGTTCGGCGTGCTCGCCTCGTCCACCCACGCCACCCTGCGCCATCGCCATCGTCACCGCCACCTCGTCGACCTCACCGGCCGGGAGCACCCCCAGACGTCCTGCCGAGCGCGATCGCACGGCCACGTCGGCGCCCCGGCCCAGGCCCGCGCCGGCCGTTCCCGCAGGATCCACGACTGGACTCCGCTCGCCGTGGTCCGCCCGCAGCCATCCCGCCCTGAGCCGGGCCGCGCGGGCGTTGACAAGCAGGCTCAGTGCGAGCTCTGCGGTCGCGTGGGGCTGCGCATCCTCGACCACCCGGTGGCGGTCGCCTACTGCGTCCCCGGCGTCCGGCACGCCCGGGTGGTGGTGTCCCGCGGCCTGCTCACCACCCTGGCGCCGCGCGAGCTGCAGGCCGTGCTCGCGCACGAGGACGCGCACGTCGCCGGGCGCCACGACCTGGTCATCCAGCCGTTCATCGCCTGGCAGCAGACCTTCCCCTTCCTGCGTCCGGCCTGGGAGGCGACGGCGGCGGTCTCGCTGCTCGTCGAGATGCTCGCCGACGATGCCGCCGCCCGCCGCACGAGCGGGAAGGTGCTCGCCAGAGCGCTCGCCCAGCTCGGCGTGACCCGTTCCCTCGTTCCCGCCGGCACCCTCGGGATCACCGGGGACCTCACCCCCGGCGGTTTCGCCGGGGTCCCCAGCCGGCGCGGCGCCGCGCGTCAGGCCGGCTCCGGCACGGCCGTTGCCGCCGCGGCGACCGCCACACCCGCGGCCCAGCGCTCCCCCGACGCCGCGACGCTCGCGGGCGCCGGGAGCATCCACCCGCCGTCGCGGTCACCGGTGATCGCGCGCATCGTCCGGCTGCTGGAACCGCCGGCCGTCCCGTGGTGGCAGCCGGCCGCCGCCTACGCCGCGGCGACCGCCATCGTCGCGACGCCCATCCTGCTGCTCACGCTGTAACGCCCCGTGCGGGCGCACGGCGCTCGAACACCGGCCAACTGCCACGGTGTCGGGCCGACGAAAGCGTTGTCTGCCACACGGACGCAGCTGGGACGTCATCGGCTGGTACCTGGGTCTTAAGGAGTCGGAGGCGTCACGTTTCCTAGCCGCGGAGCCCCGGCGGGGGGACGATCCGACACGGTGACGGCTTGGTCGCAGCACCGCGAGCACGTCGCCGGTACTGGCCCTCGACGACCGCCGCGCGGACACCCCCCGGAACACCCGTCCCCTGCGCACGCCAGCCAATGGCCCGCCGGCGGATATGGCCAAGGCCCACGCGAGCACGGCGAAGCCCTGCTCGGCCGGAGGTCTGCCGGTCGAAACGGCCGAAGGCCACGCGAGCAAGGCGAAGCCTTGCCACGATGGGAGGCGGACGAAGAAGCATGACGACGACGGCGATCGGCCCGGGCTCGGTCGGACACGGCGCCGGCGACCACGGAGACGGCGGTGGTGGCAGCAGCGGCGACCCGAAGGCGATCATCGTCGTCCACGACGTCAGCGGCGTGGCGGCCGCCGGTGAGCTCGGCACGATCGCGGACAGGATGACGCAGCACGGCATCCGGTTCGGCGTGATCACCTCCGGCGAGCAGCCGTTTCCCGACCCCGCGGCGCTCGACCTCATCGTCGTCATGGGCTCCGACAAGTCCGCCTACGACGACACGATCCCGTGGCTGCCCGCCGAGCTGACCTACCTGCGCGCGGCGATTCGGGCCGGCACCCCGATCCTCGGCATCTGCTTCGGTGGGCAGATCCTCGCCCGTGCGCTCGGCGGTGTCGTACGCCCGGCCGAGCGGCACGAACTGGGCTGGCTACCGGTCACCACCGCTGACCAGACCGCGATCCCGACCGGCCCCTGGATGGAGTCGCACTGGGACGCGTTCACTGTGCCACCGGGCGCGCGGCGACTCGCCTGGACGCCGGCCGCCGAGCAGGCGTTCCGGTTCGGCCCGCACCTCGGGGTGCAGTTCCACCCCGAGATCACCCCGACGGTGTTCGAGACCTGGGCGGCCATCTGGCAGGCCAACGGACGTGATCGGGAGCTCGCCGCGATGGGCGTCGACATCGCCGCACTGCGCGAGGAGATCGCGCGCCGATCCGATGCCTCCCGCACCTCCTCCTACACCCTCTTCGACGACTTCTGGGCCCGCGCCCGCGCCTTCAGCCGCGCCTGACGCGCGGCGACGCCGCCGCCCGGCTGAAGGCCGCGCGACCATGGCGAAGCCACGCGCGGCCGGAGGCACCCAACAGACACAGCCAAAGGCCGCGCGACCATGGCGAAGCCACGCGCGGCCGGAGGCACCCACAGACACAGCCAAAGGCCGCGCCGCCATGGTGGAACCTCGCGCTGGCGATTAGCGGCGGGTGGCGAGGGCGACGTCCGGTTCCTCGCGCCGCGGCTGGGTGGCGAACAGCGCGGCGGTACGGGCGGCGGTGCCGCGGGCCCAACGGCCAGTGGTCAGCAGGCCGAGGACGCCGATGGCGACGCCGCAGCCAACCATGATCCACCAGGCTGCCGCGCTGGTCGGGTCGATCGCGGCATGGCCGTCCTGACCGGCGACGTGGCTGGCCGCGACGGAGCCGAAGATCGCGACACCCAGCGCCATGCCGACCTGCCGGCTGGTCGAGGCGACCGCCGCGGCGACGCCGGCCTGGGCGACGGGCATTCCGGACACCGCCGTGTTGGTGATCGGCGCGTTCACCATGCCGAAGCCCAGCCCGAACAGCGCATAGGCACAGACAAGCACCGCGAGGCTGGTGTGCGGGCCCATGAACGACAGCACCACGCCGCTGGCGGGCAGCGCCGTCCCCGCGATGATCAACGGCGGCCGCGGTCCGTAGCTGGCGACGAGACGGCCCGAGATCGGCGCGCACACCGCGGTCACCCCCGCCATCGGCAGGGTCAGCAGGCCAGCATGCAGCGCCGAATAGCCACGCACGTTCTGCAGGTAGAGCGTGTTGAGGAACAGGAAGCCACCCATCGCCGCGAACGCGCAGACGGCGATGGCGGTGGCACCGGAGAACGGCGCGCTGCGGAAGAACCGCATGTCGAGCAGCGCCTCGTCGCGGCGCGTCTCGCAGACGATCAGCCCAACGAGCGCGCTGGCGGCGATGACGAACAGGACAATCGTCTGCACCGACGTCCAGCCGGCGGCCGGCGCCTCGATGATCGCGTAAGTGAGCGTGCCGAGAGTGACGGCGACGAGCAGTTGGCCCAGCGGGTCGAACCGGCGGGCTCGGGGCGCCTTCGACTCGGGCACGTACCGGGTGGTGAGCACCATCGCGGCGAGGCCGATCGGCACGTTGATCCAGAAGATCGCCCGCCAGCCGACCCCGTCGACGAGCAGTCCGCCGAGCACCGGGCCCAACGCCATGGACAGGCCGATCACGCCGCCCCACACGCCGATGGCGCGAGCCCGCTCCCGCCGGTCGGTGAAGGTGTTCGTGATGATCGCCATCGCCACCGGGTTGAGCATCGAGCCGCCGACCGCCTGGATCATCCGGAAGGCGATCAGCCAGCCGAGGCCGGGCGCGAGGCTGCACAGCAGCGACCCGGCAGAGAACAGCGCCAGCCCGGTCCGGAACACCCGCTTGCGACCGAGACGGTCGCCCATCGAGCCGGAGAACAGCAGCAGGCTCGCGATCACGAGCCCGTAGGCGTCGATCGTCCACTGCAGGCCGGAGTCGGGGGCATGCAGGTCGTGCTTCAGCGACGGCAGGCCGACGTTGAGGATCGTGGTGTCCATCCCGACGATGAACAGGCTCGAACAGCAGATCGCCAGTACCAGGTAGCGCCCGCTCCGGCTCAGCGGCTCACCCGCCGTCACTCCACCAGCCCCCGCCGCCGACGTGGGTGCCGTCGTCATCGGCTCTCCGATCTTTGAGCTGGTCACCACCCGAGATCACCGAAATCGTTGTGGATGTCTAATAGTTAGCAGGATACAACTAATTCTCTCGCCAGCCGCCCTGCTCGTCTGTGACGTTTCCGCCGTCGGCGCCACCCGCGATCGCCAGGCCGGTCGTGCGGCAACCGGGCAACCGGGCAACCGGGCAACCGGGCCGAGGATCAGCGCCGTTCGGCGATGCCGGGCCCGAGCGGCGGTCTAACGGCCGACACGAACGGACAAATGGTGCGCTGCCGATGCTTACCTGTGGGTAGCTGTCGAGGGAGAAGGGGTCACGGGACTGATGACCGGGCCAGGGCTCGAAAACCCGTCCCCACCGCGTGAGCTCCCACCGGACGAGCCGACGCCAGCGCAGGCATCGGTGGCCTGGCCGATCCAGCTACTCGTCGTCTGGCCCGCGCGCGCGGTCGCGTTCGCGGTCTTCCTTCCGTTACGGATGCTCTACGAGCTGGTCGCGCTGGTGCTGCGCGGGCTGGTTCGGGTGACGTGGGGATGGCTCCTGTACCCGGGGCTGCGGTTCCTGTTCAAGGCGCTGTGGGTCGTGCTGTCCGGGCTGTGGGACTGGGCGCTGTGTCCCGTCGGACGAGGGCTGGCCTGGCTCTGGACGCATGCCTGCCTGCCAGTTCTCCGGCTGATCTGGTTCGGGCTGCGCAGACTGGTCATCGAGATCGTGAACGCGCTCCAGGCGTTGTGGCGGACGATCTGCGTAGTCGTCCGCCATCTGGTCCGTCCCGTCCGCTGGTTCACTCGGGCCGCTCTTGCCCCCGCGTTGCGCGCGACGGCGTGGGTCCTGGTTCGCGCCTGGCGCGCGATCCGCTGGTTCAGCCGGGTGGCGGTCGCCCCGGCGTTGCGCGCGATGGCGTGGGTGCTGGCCCGCGCCTGGCGCGCGATCCGCGCCGGCCTGCGCGCGCTCGGCCGTCTGCTGGTGCTGTTGGCCTGGCACCTGGTCGTCCGGCCCGGCCGCTGGCTGGTCCTGGCGGTGCTCGCGCCCGGCTGGCGGGCGACGGTGGCAACGCTGGCCTGGGCGGTCCGCGCAGTCAAGGTGGTCCTGCGCCTGTTCGTGGCCGTACCGCTGGTCTGGAGCTGGCGGACGGTGGCGGTCCCGGCCGGGCGGGCGACCGGGAGGGCACTGCGTGTCCTGGTCGTCGTCCCCATCGCCTGGTGCTGGCGGACGCTGGTCATACCCACGGCGCGGGCGGTACGCACCGTGTCACGGGTGCTGGTCGTCCGGCCGTCACGGTGGGTCCGCCGCACCGTCTGGCAGCCGATCCGCGAGACCATCTCCAACGTCGCCCGAGCCCTCACCGGCCGGCCCGTCCGACATCAGAGGGCCAAGCCCTGAACGCGGCCCGAACCAATGGGTGAGCCGCGGCAACGCAGCAGCGCGGACCCATGTCGGACCCCCGACGACGAGTCGGGCGACGACCTCCGCGACGCCGTTCAGGAAGGTCGCGAGGCGCCACCCGACAGCCGGGCGCGGGCCTGGCCTGGCCTGGCCTGGCCTGGCGAGTGTCCGGCCGCAGGTTCGTGTCGACCCCGCGGAACTGGCTCGGCTGTCGAACAGGGTCAGTCGAACAGGGTCGGGGGCGGGGCGGGCAGGGCGCCTTCGATCTGGAGCATGTGGCGCTTGGTAGCCGGGCCGCCCGGGGCGGAGAAGCCGCCGAGCGCGCCGGCCGCGGCCACGACCCGGTGACAGGGTACGACGATCGGGACCGGGTTGCGGCCCAGCGCCTGGCCGACCGCCCGGACGGCGCCCGGCATCCCCAGCCGCGCGGCGACCTCACCGTAGGTGAGCGTCGAGCCGGGCGGGATCGCGCGCGTCACCTCATAGACGCGGCGGTAGAAGTCCGGCACTCCGCCCAGGTCGACCCGGACCTCGCCGAGATCCACCGGCTCGCCCGCGAGCAATGCGACCATCCCGTCGATCGCTGCCCGAACCCCGTCAGGCGCCGGTCCTTCCACAGCGTCCGGATAGGCGGCCGCGAGGTCAGCCCGAGTGGCGGACACGTCACCCTGGTCGGACGGCAACGCGATGCCGACGATCCCGTCGTCGCCCCAGACGATGCCGCAAGAACCCACCGCAGTGTCGAAGAGCGTCATCCCATGGCTGACAGACATGCCTCTATCGTGCTCCCGGCCACCGACACTCCATCCCTGTCAGGACCCCATCAGGCGGACCGGACGGGAGCAGGGCCGAACCTTCGCGCTACTCGTGCTCGCCGGTGACGGTCTGCTGGGGTTGGACGCCGTCAGGGCGGAAGGTCCGGGAGGTGCCGGACGGGTCCGTTCCGAGAGTGTTGCCGCACTTGGTGGAGAACCAGCGTGACTGGCCCGCCTTCGGCCGCCAGCTCTCGACGTCGAACGTCTCGCCGGTCGCATACCCCTGGCCGCCCGACGCGGGGACCAAGGCCAGGTACTCATGGCAGCGCAGCTGGTCCTGGAGGCTGTCGCTGACCGGCCCGTCGAGCCCCGTGAACCCGGCGGACGGCGTCAGGCAACGGCGGATCGCCTGCCACATCACCGTTGTCGCCTCGTTACGGTCGCTGGCGTGCCGTGCGTCGCCGGTCGGGCGTAGCGAGACCCGGAAGTCGCCGTTCGACCACCGCTGCACGGTGATCTCCTCGACGTACTGACTGGCGCCGCAGTACGGCGGACCGGCGGCGGCCGCACCGGCGGGGCTGGCCGTCGCGCTCGGGACGGCGGCGGCGCTCGGAGAGGAGGAGGCGCCCGCCCCATCGGCGGCGGAACGCGGGGCCGCGGTGGAGCGGGCAGCGCCCTGGGACTGACAGGCCACCGTCACCGCGCTCGCCAGCACCAGACCTGCCGCCACCACACCAGCCGAAACCGCTTTGCCCACCGCCCGCCTCATCACCTGACGAGCCTAGGCCGAGTCACCTGACGAGCCTAGGCCGAGCACGCCTGCCTGGCCTGGCAACGTCGCGCGCTGGACGCGCATGTCCGTCGGCGGCGCGGGCCGCGACCACGCCAGTGACGGGTGAAAGCCTCAGACGCCGCCGCCTGGCCGGCCCGCGGCCGCAGGCCCGACGTCGTACCGGCCGCCCAGCCAAGACCCGCACCTCGCGGTTCGCCATGATTCGTCGGCCCTGGACGCGACTTGTCGACCTTGAAGGCGATTTACCCGACGATCGACGGGTAACGATCGATCATGCTTGCTCTCGTTGCCGCCCTCTGCTTCCTGCTCGCCGCCTTCGGAGTCGACTCGGACGACATCAACCTCGTCTGGCTCGGCCTGGCCTTCCTCGCCGGTCACTTCGCCTTCCCCATCACTTCTTCCCGGTTCAACCGCGCCCGACGGTAAGGGCAGGAAGAGCCGCCCGGCGCTGACGGGCTCCCATAGATCGTCGCGGTCGGGCGCGAAGACCCAGCCTCCATACCCAGCCAGTGATCTTCAGCGCACTCGGCAGCCGAAAACCGGGATGATCGCGAACTGGGGGAGGCCTTGGCTGCGGCTTTCATGGCCTTTTTGAAATCGCGCATCTGGATACGGGTTTCAGGGCTGGTGATATCGGCGACCGAACGCAGGCCGCGAACGCCCGAGCCGCCTCGTCAGCTCATACGGCGCCGCGAATGCCCGCTCCAACGGGATCAGGTCAGCGGGGTAACGACTGATCCGGCGGACCTGCGCGCGGCGTCAGCGCGCCAACATGCCACCGAGGGGCACACGTCGCGCGACGATCTTCCGATGGCGAATACGCCAGCCGTTGCCGTCGAAGACGATCACATCGTCGTAGACGGCACTTCCGCATGTACCGTCGGCCATGATCCCGATGCCCTTCGACCTGGCGTGCACCTGGCCGTCGGCCTGCTCGGTAAGCACCAGGTTCGTGATGTGGTGGCCGACCGGGTTGGCGTCGCCGACGGCGAGTGCCACAGACCGGATGGCCTCCACCCCGGTCACCGTGCCATGGCCGTAGTCGGCGAGATCGTGGGTGACGTCCGGAGTGAGCAGGTCTCCCAGGCGGTCCAGCTCTCCGGCGTCAACGAGATGCCCGTACTGGTGTATCAGGTCCGTGATGGCGACCCGGTCCTCGACGGTCAACGTCATCGGTTGGCTCTCCTTCTCAGCCTGACTAAATGGGGAGTTCCCCACTTCATGGTTTCACCATAATGGGGTCCTCCCCGGTCAGCAAGGAGCCGCCGTGACGCGAGACGTGCCCCCGCGCGCATCGGGGACGCGCGAAACCGGGCGGCGGCCGCGGTCGGACGCGGCGCGCAACATGGACCTGCTGGTGGCGGCCGCAAGAACGCTGTTCGACGAGCGCGGCGCCGACGTGCCCCTGGACGAGATCGCCCGCCGGGCCCGCGTCGGCAACGCCACGTTGTATCGAAACTTTCCGAGCAGGGGCGACCTGCTCGTCGCCGTCTACTCCGAAGAGGTCGACGCCGTGCTCGGGCAGGGTGCGGCCCTGCTCGAGACATCTCCTCCCGAGGAGGCGCTGTTCACCTGGCTGGACCTGTTCGTCGTGCACGTCGCGACCAGACGTCCCCTCGCCCTGGCCGCGATCTCGCATGAGCCCGACGAGCGGCGCGGGGAGCTGGCGGAACGCTGGCACGCGATGATGCGTTCGACGATGGCGGCTCTGCTGGCGCCAGCGCAGGAAGCCGGTGCCGTGCGCCGCGACCTCACGGCCGTCGATCTGCTGGCGCTCACCAACGCCACCGCTCTGGCCAGCACCGACCCGTCAGATGCCGTCCGGCTGATGCACGTCCTGCGCAGCGGCGTCGAGACCCGGTCGGATGCTCATCCGTGATCCTTCGCGCATAGCCTCTGGCCGGCCCCCCTTCGAGCAGACGATCTTCATGGTTGGACGGTAGAACCACGGGTCAGGCGGCGCCGGTCCTGGCAGCGGCCTTCATCTGCTTTTTGTACTCGCGAACCTGGTCCCGGGTGGAGACGTCCACGATGTCAGCGACCGAGCGGAAGCTGCCCTTATCCCCGAACGGTGCACACGCCTCACGCCATCCAGGCGGGGTGACACGGCCGGACCCTCGTGCCTCGAACCTGACCGGCTAGCTCTCGACGCGGTAGGTGACCAGTGTCTGGTCGGGATTGTCGGCGATCTGCAGCACCACGTGCGAGTAGGTCCGCGGGCCGAGGAGCGGGTGCCGAAGTTTCTTCACCCCGCTACCGATCGAAGCGACGTCATGACGCGGCCACCATCGGCGCACGAACTCGCTGTCGCGCCGGAGTTCGGCTACGAGTGCGACGAAGCTCGGCTCGTCCTTGTGTCGTGCCGCTGCCAGGCGGAACCGTCCAAGCATCGCGCGGGCCTCGAACTCCCAGTCGAGGTACACCTGCCTTGCCCGGTCGCTGGTGAACATCCATCGGACCAGGTTCCGGTCGCCGACCGGCCGAGCTTCCCAGTCGGTGAACAGCTCCCGTGCCGACGGATTGGAAGCGAGGACGTCCCAGCGCCGTCCCTTCACGTAGGTCGGGTACGGCTCGAGCCGGTGCACAAGATCGACAATGCCCGGAGCGAGGTACTCGGTTGGTGTCACGGAAGCCCGTCCGCCTTCCGCGGCAGGCCCGACTCCGTCGTGTCGACCATAGGCCAGTACGTCCAGGTACCGGCGCTCCGCCGTGGTCATCCGAAGCGCGGCGGCGAGCGCATCGAGCACGTGCTCGGACGGGCGCACCGGACGGCCCTGTTCCAGATAGGTGTAGTAGGTCGCGGACAGGTTCGCCAGCAGCGCGACCTCTTCACGGCGCAACCCCGGCGTGCGACGCCGCGTCCCTGGCGGCAGCCCGACCGCGCTCGGGCTAAGCCCGGCCCGCCGCGACCGGAGGAGCTGGCCCAGGGCGACCGGGTCTCCGTCGGACTCCATGCCTACCAGCCTAGTCATGCCGGTACTACGAACCGCCGACTCTGGTTACTATCGTCAGCGGCGACGACAGTGGTGACTATGGCACTCGTCCACCAGACAATTGAGATACCAGTCGCGGATCGCACCACCATGCCGGCCTACCTGGCGCGTCCGGACGGTGATGTGGCCAGAGTCGGTGTCGTCGTTGTCCACGAACTGTTCGGCGTGAATCCCGACATCATTTCGGTGGTCGACGACATTGCACACGCCGGCTATCTCACGATCGCCCCCGAGTTCTACCACCGCGACGCCGCACCGGGCCGGTGGCTACCACGCGACGACAGTGGGCGCGACGAGGGTTTCTCCCTGTTGCACAAGATGACACGCACCCAGGCAATCGACGACGTACGCGCCTGTGCGGACCTGCTGAAGACGCGTTGCGGCGTGGACGAGATCGCCATGGTGGGCTTCAGCGCCGGCGGCCACCTCGCCTTTCTCGCGGCCACCCAGGTACCCGTCAGTCGGGTGGTCGTGCTGTACGGCGGCTGGCTCACCAGCACCGACATACCGCTCAGTAGGCCCGAGCCTACGCTCACCCTCGCCTCCGGTATTACCGGCAAGCTGCTGTACCTGGTCGGCGAGAGCGACAAACTGATCGACGAAGAAGAGCGCGGCGAGATCGCCAGTGCGCTACAGGCGGCGAACATCACGCACGAGATGGTCACCTACCCCGGCGCGCAACATGCGTTCTTCTGGCCGGGGACACCCACCTTCGACGAGAGCGCCCGCAACGACGCTCGGCGAAGGATCCTGGCATTGCTCGCGGAAAACTAAGCGAAAGTCAATCCCGGCAGGTTCCGCGGTAGGGCGCTACCCTGGCGACCTCCTCGACATCGAGTGGCCGTACGAGCCGCCGGGTCAGCTCGTACGGCGCGACGAACGCCCGCTCCAGCGGGATCTGCTGATCCCACCCAGTATCGGAACGATGGAGTGAAATCGGCAAGATCATTGATCAGGTCGGCGGTGAACAGGTCATCCAACCGTCATGCTCTCCGCCGGGTCGCCGTGGAAAACTGCCCCACGTGCGGGTTCTGCGCGAGCTGGCCGAACAGACGCCGCCGTCACGGGAGCGGTACGTCGACCTGCTCCGCGCCGTGACGATCGTCCTGGTCGTCCTCGGCCATTGGCTGGTCAGCGTGATCACCCACAACGAGCAGGGGCAGCTGGCCGGACACGCGGCGCTCGAGTCGATGACGTGGATGTACCCGTTTACCTGGCTGGTCCAGGTCATGCCGCTGTTCTTCATCGCCGGCGGGTACGCCAACGCCGCGTCGCTGGCCGCGCACCGCGACCGTGGCGGCCACGCGATCACCTGGCTACAGAACCGTGGGGCGCGCCTTCTACGGCCCACCACTACGTTCCTGGTCGTGCTCGCCGCCGTCGCGTTGGTCGCCCAGCCGCTGGGCGCCGACCGCGAAATGGCCCGGCTGGCCATCTGGTTCGCCACGATCCAGCTGTGGTTCCTGTCCGCATACCTCGCCGTGGTGCTGCTGACCCCGTTGATGTACTGGCTGCACGGGCGGTTCGGCTGGGGCGTGGTGGTCGTGCTGGTCGTCCTGGTCACGCTCGGGGACGTGGCCCGGTTCCACGGCCACGGTGACATGGCTGACGGCGGCTACATTTACGGCTGGCTGGTGATTCACCAGATCGGGTTCTTCTGGAGGGACGGCCGGCTGCCCTTCCGCCCGCGGGTATGGGCGCCGTTGCTGTTCGGCGGCCTGGCCGCGGTGATGGCGTTGACGCTGGCCGGGCCCTATCCCGTCAGCATGGTCGACGTCCCCGGGAGGGAACCGCACAACGCCTCGCCGCCGACGGTGGCCCTGCTCGCCAGCACCGCCTTCCAACTGGGCCTAGTGATGATGCTGCACGGCCCGGCGCAGCGCTGGCTGCGCCAGCGGCCCTGGCAGGCCGTGGTCGGGACAAACATGGTGATCCTCACCATCTTTCTGTGGCACATGTGCGCGGTGCTGTTGCTCGTCGGCCTGCTGAACGCTGTGGGCGCGCTGCCGACACCCGCGGCGGGCACCGTTTCCTGGTGGATCTGGCGGCTTCCCTGGTTCCTCATGCTCGCGGTGATCCTTGCTGGCCTGGTGGCGGTGTTCGGCCGCATCGAGATGCGCGGCACGCGCCAGGCGGCGGCCAGCAGGCTGCCGCCGTGGCTGACCCGCGCCCTCACGAGCCCGGTGCCCTGTCTTGTGCTCACCTTGGCCGCCTTCGCCGGTGCAGCCGCCGGGCTGATCAGCAACAACGTCGCCCCCGCAAGGGCCCATTACCGGGTCGGCATGCCGCTCGGCGGCCTGCTCGCCTACCTCGCAGGCGCCGCGCTGCTCCGGCTGCTGCGGTCAGCACGGACGGTCTCCGGCGCCGAGCCGCCCTGACGCCGCCGAGCGGTGGCGGACGAGCGGTGGCGGAACCACCGCGACCTTCGCACCCCAGACGCCGGCAGCGCGGCCCCACGGGCGGTCCTGGTCAGGGCGTGGTCGCCTTCGCGGCCGCCTTCATCTGCTTCTTGAAGTCCCGGACCTGGATGCGGCTCTCGGGGCTGACGATGTCGGCGACCGAGCGGAAAGCGCCCTCCTCGCCGAACGGGGCGCAGGCCTCCCGCCATCCGGGCGGGGTGACGCCGAACTGCTTGCCCAGCAGCGCCACGAAGATCTTCGCCTTCTGCGGACCGAAGCCGGGCAGCGCCGAGATCCGCTTGAGCAGCTCGCGCCCGTCGGCGGCGGTGCTCCAGACCCGCGCGGCATCACCGTCGTAGCCGTCCACGACCAGCCGGCACAGCGCCTGCACCCGCTTGGCCATCGAGCCCGGAAAGCGGTGCAGCGCCGGCTGCTTCGCGAACACGGCGCCAAGCTCGTCGGGGTCGAAATCCGCAAGCTCCACGACGTCCAGCGGACGACCGAGGCGCTGCGTCAGTTCGTACGGCGCCGCGAACGCCCGCTCCAGCGGGATCTGCTGGTCCCAGTCAGTCTCGGAAGGATGGAGCGGCCCAAGCCGCAGCTTCCGGGCGTGCGGCAGGAAACGGCGGAACTGGACGTCTTGGAGACGCCTCACGGGTGTCCCAGCGAGTACTGGCGAGCCTGCGCTCTGTGATGGCAAGCAGGTCGAAGATCTCGCGGGCAAGGTAGCCGGTCGTGTTGCGCTCGACCTGACGAGCCGTGAGGATGCCGGCCGCCAGCAATTCTTCCAGCGCAGACTTGGCCGCAGGGAATGAAACACCCAGCATGCGCTCGACCGTGCGCGCGGTCATTACCGGAACTTCGGGCAGCATCTCGAGTATCCGGCGTAGGGACGAACCTGCCCGCGCCTGCGATGTCCTACCCGCTGCCTGCCGGTGCTCCGCGAGCCGCTCGGCCCAGACCCGTTCGAGCGTGGCCACATCCGCGCTGAAGGCCCGCGCCTGACCCACCGCGAGATCGACAGCGTTCAGAAAGCCGGTGAGCCAGGCGTTGACACCGGTCTGCGCTGCCTCATCGCGGGGGGAGCCGTTATAGCGGTATGCGGTCAAGCCCTCGATGTACGCGTCGGACTGAGTCAACAGCACCAAGCTGACCGGCAGCACCGCAGTCCGCGACAACCCTCGTCGAGTGAGCACAGTGTGGATCAATGCACGGCCGACCCGACCGTTACCATCAGTAAACGGATGGATCGTCTCGAACTGTGCATGCACCAGCCCTGCCTGGATGAGCGCCGAGTGCCCGGCTCCCGATGCATATTGAGCCAGATCGTCCAACAAACCCGCGACCTGTTCATGCGGCGGTGGCACGAACTCGGCATCCAACGGATGCCAGCTTCCCCCTCCCACCCAGTTCTGGACAGTCCGCAGACCGGGCGGGTCGTGGTCAGGAAGCAGCGCGCGGTGTAGTCCGACGATCCCTTCCGAGGTCACCGTTGCCGCGGCCGCGAGCGCGCCACCCGCCTGCCGCAGGGCGCTGACGTTGTTGGCCACCAGCCGGGCATTGTGCGAGAAGCCCTTGAGCGGCAGACCCTCGACCTCGGCCAGTTCGACGAGCGCAAGTTGCTGCGGCGAGACCTGGAGACCCTCGATCCTGGAGGAGGCGAGCGCTTCCGATCTCAACAGGAAGCGGGCAAGACCTTCCAGCCCACGTACCCCCGGAGTGCCAGCGAGCGCACGAACCGACGCCTCAACCTCGGCGCAGCGCGCGTCAAGGATCGCGTCCATGGTCAGCGGCCGGCCAACCAGCGGATCAGGAATATAGGGCCGGTAGGTACCACCTCGGCGGTCCCGGCTGCCCGGAGCGCCGTAGACCGGCTCCCACCGTCGGACCTCATAGCGGGCCACCGGCTCACCCCCAGGCTTTAATGTTCATGACGACCGTTAAAGTTTAACCCTCTAAACTTTACCCTGCGGTCCGCGGATGGAGGTCACGCGGACCTACTGATCATGGTTTCGAGGTCGAGGCGGGCGACGGTCGCGCGTCCAGGTTCCGCCGGCCCCGACGATGGTTGTCCAAGAGCCGCTCGGCCGCGTCGACCGCGGTGATCGGCGGCATGAGACAGAACGTCCTGGCGGGCGGCCTTCTACGTCGGAGTGAGGGCGGTCCTCCGCGCGACCCCGCGACGGACCCGGTGAGGCGACCTGGGCGATCCGGCCAGTCCGACGGCGGATCCAGGAGAACGGGCGACGGGGCGGGCGCTATGCGCACCGGACGCAGGTCCGCGCCGCCGGCCGGGCCTCCAGGCGTCCCGCCCCGATCGGCTGCCCGCATACGGTGCACGTCCCGTAGGTACCGGCGGCCAAGCGGGCGAACGCCGCGTCGATCTCCTCCGCGTCCCCCGCCGCCTGGCGCAGTGTCGCCCTCAGCTGCTCACGCTCGAACGGCATCGACGCCCCCTCGATGTCGTGCTCGTCATCCGCTCCAACATCGGCGGAGTCCTCGAGCAACCGGGCGAACTCGAGCCGGAGCGCCTTCAGACGTTGCGCCGCGCGAGCCCGCTCAACCACGAGCCGCTCGAACGCGGCAGATCCGGACGTGGACGGCCCAGGCATGGAGCCGGACGACATGGGCCTATCGAAACACGTGTGCGCGAGCCGCGGGCCACCAGGCGCGCAGCGATCAGGTCGCGGTGTTGGTGACCGTCCGTGGGACGCCGTGCTCCGCAGAGTGTGCCCGACGGGGTGAAGCGCTCAGCCGACGGGGCCGCGGTACCGTCTCGTTGGTACCGGCCGTTGCCCGCCGCGTGACCGGCCGACGCCGGCCCGGAGGCCGCGCCTGCCGGTGCCGGCCCGTACCTAGCGCCGCCAGAAGAAGTGGTGCACGAAGCCGCTCGGCCTCGGCACGCGCTCCAGGTGGAACCGGTCGGTCAGCTCGTCCGGGCTGTCCCACAGACGGACACCGCGGCCCAGCTCGAACGGAGCGACCGCGATGTGCATCTCGTCGATCAGGTCCGCGTCGAGGAACTCGCGAACGGTCGTGACGCCGCCGCCGATACGCACGTCCCGGCCGTCCGCGGCGGCCTTCGCCTGCTCCAGCGCCTCCTGCGGTGTCGCGTCCAGGAAATGGAACGTCGTGTCGCTCAGGGTGAACGACGGCCGAACATGATGCGTGAGCACGAACACCGGCGTGTGGAAGGGCGGCTCGTCGCCCCACCAGCCCTGCCACTCCTGGTCCAGCCAGGGGCCGCGGATCGGACCGAACTTGTTCCGTCCCATGATCTCCGCGCCGATGTTGTGGGTGAAGTCCCGGACGATGTAGTCGTCGAGCCCGCGGGTGCCGCCCGGTTCGGTGCGGTTGACCCAGTTGGCCGTCGCGCCGACCCAGCTCATCAGCTCAGCGGGATCCGCATGGCCGAACGGGCGCTCGAGGCTCTGCCCCTCGCCTGCGCCGAACCCGTCCTTCGCGACGGTGAAGCAGTGGACTCGAACCCGCTGCGTCATGGCCTACCTCCTTCAGCTTGGCGAGGTGCCTGTCATGGCCCCTGCGCCAAGTGGTCGTAGCCGACTCGCCCCACACGACATCGCCGGCGAAGAAGTTTCGGCGCGTCGGCCGGCGGCACGGATTACCGCACGCGGGCCTCAGCCGACGCGCCCGACGCCGCGGTCGGGTTCGCTCATGTCTCCGGTGCCGGGTGTTCCGTCGGCGAGTCCGTAGCGCAGGTAGACGATGCCGTTCGGGCTGGCTACCGGTGGTTCGAGGAGGGTGAGGTTCGAGGGCACCGCGCCGTCGTCGAACAGCTTCTTCCCGACGCCGAGGACGATCGGGTGCACCCACAGGTCGAGGCGGTCGAAGAGCTGCTCGCGCAGGAGGGTCTGCACTAGGTCCAGGCTCCCGACGACCTTCACGTGCTGGTGGCGGTCTCGGATCTCGCGCACCGCGCCGGCCAGGTCGGGGCCGAGCTGTGTGGACCCGGCCCAGGTGAGGTCGGGCGTGCCGCGGGAGGCGACGTACTTCGGGATGCTGTTGAACAGCGCCGCGATGTCGCCGTCCTCGCCGCCGTTCTGGTGTGGCCAGTAGGCGGCGAAGATGTCGTAGGTTCGCCGGCCGAGCAGGAGGGCGTCCGTGCCCTCGTACGCGGCGCCGATCTGGGCGCCGGAGACCTCGTCGATCAGGGGCGCCTGCCAGCCGCCGAACGGGAATCCGCCCGCCGGGTCCTCCTCGGGGCCGCCGGGCGCCTGCCCGACGAGGTCGAGGGTCGCGAACATCTCGATCTCGATGAGTCCCATGCCGTACTCCCGATGAGCTGGCTGTCTCGGTCGGGAGGTAGACCCGCGGGCAGCGGCAGACTCATCGCCGGCCTAGGCACGCACCGGCGGGCGACTCAGCCGGCTTCGGCTTTGGCCGCGGCCTTCATGGTCTTTTTGAAGTCGCGGACCTCGAACAGCGTCTCCGGGCCGGTGATGTCCGCGACTGACCGGCGGCTGCCCTCCTCGCCGTACGGCGACGTGACTTCGCGCCACCCTGGCGGCGTCACGCCCAGCTGCTTGCCGAGCAGCGCAACGAAGATCTTCGCCTTCTGTGCCCCGAAGCCGGGCAAAGCGCCGACCCGCCTCAGCAGCTCCTTGCCGTCGGCGGCCGTATCCCAGATCGAGGCCGGATCGCCGTCATACCTTTCCGTGATCACCCGGCAGACCGCCTGGACACGCTTGGCCATCGACCCCGGGAACCGGTGCAGCGCCGGTGGCGTCGCGAAGATCGAGGCGAGCGCGTCCGGATCGAAGCCGGCCAACTCGCCGACGTCGAGCGGCCGGCCGAGTCGCTGAGTCAGGATGTACGGCGCGGCGAACGCCCGCTCCAACGGGAACTGCTGGTCCAGCACCATGCCGATCAGCAGTGCCAGCGGGTCGTTCGTCAGCAGCTCGTCCGCCTCGTCGATCTGGCTCAGGTGCAGTCCCACAGCACAACCGTAGCCGACTGTCGCGCGGCGCCTATCGCGCCGCCGGCGCGGACGAGAAGTTGACGTATGGATATCTGTGCTGACAGTCCCGGTCCCGGCGCGGGCGCGGCTGGCTCCACCGAGGACGTCGCGCACCGCGCCGAGGTCGGCATCGCGACCGTGTTCCGCCACTTCCCCACGAAGGCCGCTCTGGTGGAGACAGCCCTTGTCCGCCACTTCGACCTGCTCAGCGAGCGGGCATCCGCCCTGGCGTTCCCACTGGCTCGCCTGCCTGTCGCTGGCCCTGGCAGCCGCTGGCTGATGGTCCGGGCTCGGACGGCCACGATAGACACGGACGGAAGTCAACTCGCCGCCGAAGCGCCGATCGGCGACGATCCTCTCAGCCAACTGGCCGTGATCAACATGACCGTGGTGACGTGGCGCGTCGACCGGCTGGAACCTGCTTCGCGCCGAAAAGTGAACGTTCTGGTAGTCGACGAAGACCGCGACTCGTGGGGTCATGACGTCGCCGATCTAGAAAAAGCCCCGCCAGTCCCGGAGGACGGCGGGGAGAAAGTGCCAGCCACGCTACTGGCGTAGGCGCTGACCCGTCGAACGCTGGCACGGTCGCCCACTGTGGTCCCTCGCTCCTGCCGCCGCAGGCCGGAGCCTGCGCTACGCAGTCAGGCTGGCGTGGACCGTCCAGAATCCGGGTCCCACGGCGCGGCGCCGAGTGCCGGCTTGGCTGACGTCGCTCTGGTCCAGGCCGAGCCGGGGCGGTTCGGCCCGGGCGCCTCCGACCGACGGTGTCCCGAGCGGGCGACCGCCGCACCGCAGACACCGAAGGTCCGACCGCGCTCCTCGAAACCGACGCGCAGGCAGCCGGACGCAGATGCGCCGCATCCAGCTCGTCGCCGCGTGGCACGCTGTACTCTATTTCCGTAATACCGGAATTACGGACATACGTTGCGGGGTATGCCGGATGACATCGGACGGACTGGAACAACGGGTCGCCGCGCTGGAGCGGCGGGTCGAACGGTTGGAGGCGGCACCGGTCACAAGCGCAGAGCGACAAGGCCCCGACCGGTCGACCGAGGCGTCGTCCCTGCAGTTGCTGAACCGGCTCCGCGAACGCGCCGGCGTCGAGGATCATGGCGGGCCACGGACCGGCGTTGGTGACCCGAGCGGCGCCGTGGCCTACGCGGGGGCCGTCACCGTAGACGACCGCGAGTACCTGTGGGCCAAGGAACACCAGGTTCGCGACATCGTCGGGCTGGACTGGGCCGCCGCGGCAACAACGCTCGAGTGCCTCGGTAGCCCGGCACGGCTAACGTTGCTCGCCGCGCTGATCCGGGCACCGCGCAGTCGCGCGCAGCTGCAGGAGGCACTCGGCGAAACCTCGTCCGGGCACCTGTACCACCACCTGCGCGAGCTGCAGGCCGCCCGGCTGCTCGTCCAGCGCCGGCGCGGCGAGTACGAACTGGCCACGCATGTGCTGGTCCCGCTGCTCGCCATCGTCGCAGCCGCCATGGATCTGGGAGCCGACGAGGGTCCTGCCCCGGCAACGGCCGGGGCGGAGACAGCGCGATGACACGGACCTGCCGTCAGCGGCTGGCGCCGGACGCGCCCGCTCGCGCCGCGTGGCGGGCATGGACGCGTGGCGACATCAGTGCGGCCGAGCGCCTGGCTCAGCGGACCTCCCCGCTGCGACGCGCGCACCTGTTGTTCCTGACGAGCTACGTCCAAGGGCGCTACGAGGAAGCGCTCGGGCACCACGCGATCATCCAGGCCCGGCGCCCCGGGCGCACCGCCCTGGACGAGCCGGCGGCACTCGCCTGGCTGCACCTCAGCCAGCCGGACGAAGCCTATGCACACGTACTGCGGCGGCGGGGGAAGCGACCGGTGCCACCGGACCTCCAGCTACGGGTGGACAACCCGCTGCGGGCCACGCTGGACCGGACGACCCAGCTGCCGTTTGCCGACCACGCGTTGGCGCCGTTCCTGCCAGGGGTCGACGTGACGCTCGACGGCCACCGCCTGTGTGCCCACCTCGACACCGGCGGCACGTTCGTCGTCATGGGAACCCAGCGCGCCGAGGCGCTTGGCATCCGGCTCGCCGCGAACGGACGCGACCACCATGGCACCACCAGAACCGACGTCTACGTCGGTGTGGCCCGGGAGTTGACGCTCGGCGGAGCCACCCTGACCAACGTGCCGGTCGAGGCGATGCCCACGCTGCGCGACGGCCAGGACGTCGTGCTTCTAGGCACCAACATCCTGCAACAATTCCTCGCCACCATCGACTACCCGGGCCAGCGCCTACTTCTGTCGCCACGCCGCGACCCGCAGCAGGCGGCCGACCACCTCGCCCAACTCCGCGACCTGAAGGAGGTCGCGCGGTTCCCCTTCTACCTGTGGGGAGATCATTACATGTTTGCGCGCGGCGGCTTCGGTATCTGGCAGGACCTCAACTTCTTCGTCGACTCGGGACTGGCTTACGTCATCCAGGAGGAGGACTCGCCGCCCCGCCAGGCGTGCCTGTACACGACGGCCCGGCACTACCGCTCCTGGGGAATACCCCGGGCCCGCGCCGCTGGCCCGCACTTCGAAGCCGACCAACCGATCTGGCTGGGGCCGCTCCGCCAGGACAAGCAGTTCGTGGCCACGTCGCCCGCGCGTCGCCCGCCCTGGCATTCGTTCGGCGGCGTACGCATCGACGGGCTGCTGTCCCACGCCTTCCTGAGCGCCTACGCCTGGACCCTCGACTTCGACCGGCACGAGTACACGTTCCGGGAGCCGGCGCGCCTTCAGCTCCCAGCCGCCCAGTTGTGATCGAACTCGCTGGAGGCAGCCTGCTGCACGTCACTGTGCGCACCGGCACTGCCTGCCGCTACGACCCCGACCCGAGCCGCCCGGTCCGCTGGGTCACCGGCCGATCCTCGACCTGACACCGACGCGGGAGGAGGTTCGTGCGGGGCCGGGCCGCGCTATCCTCCCACGCTCGATGTTCAGCTGCGGCCTTTCCTTTTCGCGGACCTGTTGGCCCGCTCGCGACGGCGGGCGACGTCCCGCCGGGACGGAACGCGCCCGCCGGCCGGCGGTCTCGGGCGCACCGGAGCGTTCCCTGCCCGGGACGCCGGCTCAGCCGCCCGCCCCGCAGCCTGAGCGGCCGCGTCTGGCCGACGTCTGGCGATAGTCGCCAGGCCGTCCAGAACAGAGAGCGACGTGGCGGAAAGGTCGCGCAGCATTCTCAACAGTTCTCCGCCGCCGCCCGGCCAGCATTCGACCTCCTCGTCGAAGGCCGCGACCACCGCTCGGTCCAGCGGATCGTCGGCCGCGTCCACCGGCTCATCCGGCTCATCCGGCCCGGGCGGCACGTCGTCGGTCAGCAGCGACGTCCAGAACGCGACGAGCTGGAGGCTGATGAGCCGATCACGCAGCAGGACCGCTCGGGCGCGCGGCGGTGGGTCCCCCGCCTCCTGGCCTCCCCTCGACCGCCACGCCGCCAGCGCATAGGCGCCGATCGTGGGATCAGCGACGGCGTCGCGCAGCGCGTCTCGCAGCGACTGCTCGGCCTCGGCGTCGGGCAGTGGGGACGGGAGCAGGCCGTCCGGCGGCGCCTCGTAACCGCCGGCCGCGATCCGCTCCCGCGCCCACCCGCTGTTGTCGACCCCCAGCAGCTCGAAAACGGTCTGGTACTGACCAGGGCTCGCCGCGCACGCCGTGAGCAGGTCCGGCCAGCCGCGTTCACGTTCCCGTGCGCCTGTCCACAGCAGCAGGCCCGGCACCCGCGCCCAGGTAGGCCACGACGCGAGCCGCCGCGCCATCAGCGCCGGCTCGGCGGTGGCCACCTCGCTCAGCGTCGGAACGTCCCAGCCAGCCTGGCTCGCAAGACGACCCATGACCCGCTCGCCGAGCCTGGACAGCATGACCGTGTCGCCGACCCGGCGAACCAGGCCCAGCCCCGCCATCCGGTCGACGACAAGCGCTATCACGTGCGCTTGCCGCGTGAGTTCAGCGCGTTCGTCGGCGTCGAGAGGCTGGTCCAAGCCGATCAGGCGTTCGATTTCGTCATCGGATGGCAGGGCGTATGCCTTCGAGTCCAGCGGGTCTGGTGCCCGCATGACGATGGCGAGTGTCGTGTCCGGACCCTCCGGGGCCGCGAGCGGGATCGGTGGGATCGGCTCCCGCGCACGCCGGATTCGCCAGTCGAGGCTCGCGGCCGCATGACGCGCGACGGAGACTGTCCCCTGTTGGCCGAACAGCTCGAAAAGCAGCGAAACGTCTTCCTCGCCCAGTTCGAGCTCGCCCGGCTCAAGATCGCCCCGCCCAAGGTCGTCGGCTGGCTGGTGGGTGTCTTGGTCGCTGTCCAGCCCATGACCGTCCTCTGCCAGGCTGACCGTCGTCGTCCGGACGGCCGCGTAGCTCGTCACCGCGAGGTGAAGCAGGTCGTCGGCGTCGCCCTCCCGCCATATCCGCCACGCCACGCCCGTGGCGACGCGGCCATCACGGACGCGAAGCATCGACACGGCTGAGGCGAACTCCGCGACTCGTTGCATCACCGGTTCCGACACGCCGAGGTGGGCGGCCGCGTCCCGGCGGTGACGGGCGAACTCCGCCGCGCTGGCACCGCCCCGCTCGTCCACCCAGCGGGCGAGGTCCGCGGCGACCGAGATCAGCGGAGCTGAGCGGACAAGGGCCGCGGTCGTCGCCTCTGAGTCCGCGGTGTCACCGCCACCGTCGACGCCCCGAACGGGCAGGCGTAGCGCCAGCGGCGCCAAGTCGAGAACCGGCGGCAAGCACCCTCCGTAGTCTTCCCGCCAGTCGCGCAGCTCCCTGACGATCGGGCCGAGCAGGAAGTCGTCCGAGGGCGCGAGATCGCGGAACTCGTCACGCAGGGCCTTGCTGAGCCCCGCCGCCGTGACGCCGTCGATCAACCGATCCACCCAGACCTGGATTCGCGCGGTCACGGACTCGTCTTCGCCATCGTCCGTATAGAGGTAGGGCAGGTAGAAGGTCCTGACGGCATGCACCATGCCAGAACGCACGGTTTCGGAGAGCTGACCGACGATTACCACACGCGCATGACGCGCGGTCGCCGTTCCCGTCGACTCGATCTCGGCGGTGTCAGTCGTCGCGGCGAGGAAGGCGGTCTTCCGGTCCGCCAGTGGACGCTCACGGTAACGCGCGAGCCAGGCGCGTACGGCGGCCTCGTCGGTGACCTCGACACCCTCGTCACGCATGAGCCTGGCGTAGAAACGCTCCCAGGTTGGCCGATCCGGCGCGAAGAGCGCCTCCTCATACGGCGCGGTGGCCTCGTCGATCGCCGTGTGGAGCTTCGCCAGCTTCTTGGCGCTGAGCAGGCGAGCATCATGCTGCTCGTCCGCTAGAGCCTTCAGCACGCGAGGGCAGACTTCCAGGTCATCTCGGGCCGGGGCCGCGAACGTCGGCAAGGTCCCGGTAAGGATCTCCCGGGCCAGCGCCGGGGTGATCTCCGGCAGCCCGGCCCGCACGTGCGCGTCGCGGTGCAGCGCGACGAGGGCGACTGTCGTGAGGGTCGGTCCGACTGGCAGGACCTGGCCCCGCGCCTCGGCAGAGCGGCGAAGACGGCCGACCCCGGCGCCGAGTACCTCGTCGAGTTCCGTCACGTCGCCATGTCCGGTCATGGCCGAGAGGTCTACCAGAGTGGCGGAAGCGGCCGCCGGGCGATCAGGGAGGTTATGCCACGACGAGGCACCGGCCTGGGAGAAATCCGCGCTGCCGAACATCGTCGGCCCCGCCAGGTGTCGACCGCCGCCTCTGGAGCCTGTCGTCCCACCCGGTACCCCGACCGTGACATCGGACCAGTGGACGATCAAGACATGGTGGATCGTCTGCCGTCCACCGAGCGGCCGCCCTGGCGATACGTCGTCAGGCGGACACGAACTGCCCCATTCCGCTCCATGGTTCCGGTACTGGCTGGTCCAGGACCATGCCGATAAGCAGCGCCAACGGGTCGTTCGTCAGCAGCTCGTCCGCCTCGGCGATCTGGCTCAGGTGCAGTCCCACGAGAACACCGTAGCCGGCCGTGCCGCGGGGACTCGTGACACCGTCCGCCAGACGGCCGTGTGCTCAGCCGTACCGGCACCCCTGAACGCGGCTGCCCGCGGGAGGAAGCGGTCCGGACGGACACGCGGTTCCTTTCCCATGGTTCACGGTCAGGACTCAGCCTGCGAAGAACAGCAACCGGACGCCGGACGCCGCCGGTGTGACGGCGCCCGTCCATGGTGGGCGAACTTCGCAGACCCGGCGACGCCTCGGGCGGCGCATGACGGGGATGGCTGATTTGCCTGGAACCATTCGCTGACCACTCGGTCCACAGCCCTGGCGAGCGGGGTCGGCGGCGCCGGCTCCAGGCCCGGGGGTTCGGCGAGCGGGTGCTCCAGGCCGGCGATCGTGCTGAGCCTGACCCGGCCGGTATCCGGGTACCCGGCCTGGAGCGCCGGCACCAGGTCGTGGGCGTCGGCGCGGCTGGTCGGGTAGTCGAGCTCGCCACTGACCACGAGCACCGCTGGCGGCGGATTCCGACCGCTGATCAGGCCCGCGTGAGCGACGAAGTCCAGGCGCCTGGCCGCGGCCCGCGCCTGCTCGCTCCACGGGTAGGACGTACCGGCCGTCGCGGTGAATATCTCGACCACCGTCCGAGCCCGGATGGCCGGGTTCACCAGCGCCACTGCGAGACCTGGACCGGCACGCGCGCCAACACGTTCAGCGCGACGGTGCCGCCGAGCGAAGCGCCCACGATGCCAATCGGCTCGTCGCGCAGCGAGAACTGTTCCCGCAACGCGTCGAGCGCCGCCGGAAACTCCTCGGTGGCCTGCCGAACCACCGGGTCGATATATCCCAGCACCGGGTCGGCCAACGCGGCCTCGTACGCCCCCTCCACCGGACGCCGGCCGACCAGCGGCATCCCGAGATGCACCCGCCAGGCAGGTACCGCGGCCAACGGAAGTGCCGCGGCGAACGCCGCGTCCGAACGAGGCGCGTCCATCATGTGCCAGGTCACCACCAGCGGAGCCGGTTTGTCGAGGTCACCCGCCGGACGCAGCGCCGTAAACGGGACGCCGGCCGCCCAACCCGTGATCGTGGCGTTGTCATTCGCTGGCATGGGGACGAGCCTATGGCGCCGCCAATGCAACGGGACTCCACTCTGCTGGCGGCAGATCCGAGCTGCCGAACGCACACACCGGCCCGGCGGCCCGCATGGCCGCGACGCTGCTCGCGATCACCGTGGTGCTGCTGTCCGCCGCGCTCGCCGCGTGGCACACAACCTGGCTACGGCCAGCCCACGCCCTCGCTGAGGCCGAATGAACTCCAGCGACGACCATGTTGATATTGGAGTTCTCATCCGTAGGGCCCCGTGGGGTCGGTGTGAACGGTTCTCGGTATGTCACCGCGTGCCCAGGCGCCGGGTTGGCCGCCACGTCCGATGATCCACCGGCAGCGCCTCAGGGCGGTCGTCGTGGGCCCCGGCCCCCAGT
The DNA here is from genome assembly GCF_032027725.1 of Pseudofrankia coriaricola. NCBI lineage: Bacteria > Bacillati > Actinomycetota > Actinomycetes > Frankiales > Frankiaceae > Pseudofrankia > Pseudofrankia coriaricola. The sequence continues at coordinate 149,350 of NZ_JASNFO010000013.1, forward strand.
ACACGCGTCATGGGTCGCTCGGCCAGGTTCGGAGTGGCCCGTGGGACGGCGGCGAGGCGGACCAGATGACATGACCGAATGAACTCCGGCCGGATGCGACGCTCCGGATATTCGTGAGCTACTGGCGTCGTCCGTTCACCTGCCGAACAACCCGAAAGGGCGACATGAGCGACGATGACGGCACGGCACCGAGGATTGGTCGCCGCCTCCTGCTCGCCGGCGCGACGGCTGGCTTGACTGCTGAACTCGCCAGGACGTCCCTTTCTCCCGCGTCCGCGTCCGCGGGGTCAGCACCACCGCCGGCACAGCTCCGGCGCTACGAGAACAAGGTCGTCGTCATCACCGGCGCGACGTCCGGCATCGGGAGGGCGGCGGCGATCGCCTTCGCCCGGGAAGGGGCGAAGGTCGGTTTCTGCGGCCGCCGCGAGAGCCTCGGGCTACAGGTCGAGCGCGAGATCCGCGCCGCGGGCGGAACCGCGACGTACATCCGGTCGGACGTGCGGGTGCCCGCGCAGGTCCAGTCGTTCGTGGACCGGGTCGCCCAGCTGTACGGCGGCCTGCACGTCGCGCTGAACAACGCCGGAGTCCAGCTGGTCAAGCCGCTGCACGAGATGACCGTCGCCGAATGGGACGACACGGCGCACACGAACACCCGGGGTGTCTTCCTCGCCATCAAGTACGAGGTTCCGCACATGAAACGGTCCGGCGGCGGCGTCATCCTCGTGACGGGGTCAGCGAACGAGTTTGCCAGCCGTCCCGGCCTGGGGGCCTACTCGGCGAGCAAGGGCGGTGTCACCGGACTCGTGCGGACAGCCGCGCTCGACTACGGCCCGGACGGAATCCGGGTGGCCGCTGTCTCGCCGGGCACCACCGACACCGGGCTGGTCGACGCGCGGCGCCCACCGAACGTCAACGACGAGCAGTGGGCTGCCCTGAAGGCACAGTATGGCGCGGCCAACGTGGACGCGCTGCGCCGGATGGCCCGGCCCGAGGAGATGGCCACCGCCGCACTGGCCCTGGCCTCCCCGGACATGAGCTTCCTGACCGGGACGTCGGTGCTGGTGGACGGAGGCATGCTCGCCGGCCTATGACACCGGGCCCAGACCGGTCGGCGAGCGGCCAACCGGTCTGGCGGCCGATTCTCGTCCAGGTGGCCGGTGTTCCCGGGGTGGGGCAAGGACCGGACCGCGGGCCGAGGCGTCGCTAAGCCTCGGCCACGTATCGTGAGGGTTGACGGACGCGACAGGGGCGGACGATGGGCTGGGTAGCGAAAAAGCCGGCGAGCCACGCGCCCTCGAATCCCCAGGTCGGCCCAGCACTGGCCCCGGAGTCGGTTTCCGGCGCCGCGGCGGTTGTCCGCATGGTCCGGGTCGCTGACCTGATCGTCTACGGGATCATCGGGGTCGGGACGGCGTTCAGCGCGCTCTCCGTCGTACCCGACGTCGTCCTGCTCGGTCTCGTCGCCCTCGCGGGCGCGCCGTTCGCGTTCGACGCCGCGGGGATACGCGTGCCGCCGGTGCTGGCGGTCACGGTGGCCCTTGCCTGCGTCGGCGGGGTGATTGGCCTGGGCGGAGGGAAGCTGGCAATGATGATCCCGATCGCCGTCGCCAGCTGGACCGCGCTGCGCAGCCCTTCGCTGTCACTGAACGCCCTGGTCATGGCGGGTGTACTGGGTCTGTCGGTCCTCGTGCAGCAGCGTCACCCGGAGGGGGCCGACGGCGGATTCGTCTATGCCAGCACGATGGTCTGGGCTGCGGCGGCTCTCTACGCGGCCGCGGCCGGCTACGCGCTGAGACGGACGAATGCGCTCGCGCTCCAGCTCACCGCCGCGCAGAACAAGCTCGCCACGGTGGCCGCCGCGGACGAGCGCCGCCGCATCGCCCAGGACGTCCATGACCTGGTCGCGCACTCCCTCGCCGTCGTGTTGCTGAACATCACCGGAGCGCGCCGGGCGATGAGCCGCGACCAACAGCTCGCCGACGAGGCGCTCGCGCGGGCCGAAGCGGTCGGCCGGGAGAGCATCGAGGGCGTCCGGCAGGTCGTCGGGCTGCTCCGCGACGCGGACGTACCGTCCGTCGGCGGATCGGGGCCGCTGCCCTACGCCCACGATCTCGACGCCCTCGTCGAGGGCTACCGGCGTGGCGGGCTGGTCGTGGAACTCCGGGTGGACGGTGAACTCGACGACGTCGACCAGGTCGCCGGGTCGGTGCTGTTCCGGACCGTGCGGGAGGCGCTGGCGAACGTCTCCCGGCACAGTCACGGAGTCCCAGCCCAGGTGGAGGTCGGCATCGACGCCGACGCTGTCGTCGTGGTGGTCCGCAATGGCCTGCCGGCCGGATGGCGGCACGGCGCCGCCGGATTCGGCCTGAGCGGTATCGCGGAGCGGGTCCAGGCGCTCGGCGGCGAGTTCTCGGCGGGCGCGGTCGATGGCCGTTGGCGGCTGGCGGCGACCATCCCGCTCGGTCGCGCTCGACGTGCCGTCCGAGCTGGGGCACCGGGTTTGGCAGCGGAGCCGAGACATGGCTGACGGCTCATCCGGATACGCCGCCGGCGGGGCGCCAGCACCGTCGAGACCGATCAGGGTGCTGCTCGTCGACGACCAGGAGCTGATCCGCGCCGGGATCGCGCTGGTGCTCAGCGGGGAGGAGGGCATCGAGATCGTAGGCGAGCGCTCTGACGGCGACCAGGTGGTCGAGGCCGTCCAGGACCTGAGCCCTGACCTCATTCTGCTCGACATCCGGATGAACCGGATGGACGGGACCGACGCGATACGTGCCCTCGCCGGTCTCGGCGACCATCCTCCTGTGCTGGTGCTGACCACGTTCACCGACGACGAGGTCATGTGGGGCGCGATGGCTGCCGGGGCCAAGGGCTTCATCCTCAAGGACCGCCCGGCCGACGACATCGTGCGGGCGATCCAGCTCGTATCCGCGGGCGGCTCGTGGATCGACCCGTCGGCGAGCGAGCGCCTGCTCGGCGCCGTGCGGCGGGCGCCGTCGGCCGACCCGAGCGTGCGTCGGCGCCTCGCCCGCCTGTCCGACCGCGAACGCCAGGTGCTGCGCGCGATGGCCCGCGGCGCGAGCAACCGAGAGATCGCCACCGACCTGCACGTGAGCGAACGCACCGTGAAAGCCCACGTCGGCAGCATCTTCGGCAAGCTCGAGGTCCGTGACCGCGCGGCCGCCATCGTCCTCGCCTTCGACGCCGCCGCCTTCGACCTACCGGACTCCTGAGGCAGGAAGATCAGCTCAGCTCCGACCACCAAGGCCCTCCCACCCGTCAGTCACTACTCGCCCGTCGAACTCGCCGTCAGGCGGGGTCTTACCGGCTGAGACGTCGGCGGCCGGAGTCCGGCCACGGGCAGTCCGTCCGACGCCGTTCGTTCACCGACCTCGGTGTCATGGCCGGTCCGCGATGAGCGTTTTCTGGCCACCGGCGAGCCACCAGCCGCCATCGCGCAGGACGAGGACGTACATGGCCATTTCGGAGAAGCCTGGCGCGTCGGTGCTCCCGACCTCCGACAGCGACTGCCTCCGCGAACGGCTCGCCCCGCGGGAGCGGGAGGTGCTCGCGGAGATCGGTCACGGCCGGAACAACGCTCTCAGGGACATCCGAGGTGGCCGAGCGCCCCGGTGGCCGCGGCGCTGTCCTGGCGCGCAGTGTCTTCGCCACGGACCTCTTTTCTTGACCTGCAGTTCCATTTCTCCCTATCGTGACGGACGTGGCCCGCGGCAAGGCGTTCGATCCAGACACGGCAGTCGACAAGGCGATGGAGGTCTTCTGGGCCAACGGGTACGCCCACACCACGCCGCAGCAACTGGTCGACGCGCTCGGGATCGGCCGAGGCAGTCTCTACAACGCTTTCACCAGCAAGCGCGCGCTCTTCGAGCGGGCGCTGCGTCGCTACCACGAACGCGAGGCCGTGCAGATCATCCGGGTCCTGGACGGGTCGGGTCCGCCTCGGGAACGCCTGCGGGCCGCGCTCGACCTGGTGGTGACCGCCGCCCTGTCGGACGATAAACGGCGCGGCTGCATGATGGCGAACACGGCGGTCGAGTTCGGCGACGGGGACGAGCCGATAAACCACCTGGTACGCCGGACCTTCGACCGGCAGGAGGCAGCGTTCCGCAGCGCTATCGAGGAAGGCCAGCGGTCCGGCGACATTGATCGAGCAGCCGACGCCGGGGCGCTGGCCGCCCTCTTTCTCGCCACGATCAACGGCATCCGGGTTCTGGGCAAGGCTGATCCGAATCCGCAGCGGCTCGCTGGGCTCGCCGACACCCTCCTTCGCTCCCTGTAGCCGGTAGTCGGCAAGGAAGCTCGCCCAGCCCTCAGCCGCTCTATTTTTGTACCTACAGGTCAAGAAAGGACTATCATGGATCTTGGTCTTGCTGGCAGGACCGCGGTTGTCACCGGCGCGAGCAAGGGCATCGGGTTGGCCGTCGTACGCGCGCTGGCGGCCGAGGGGGTACGGGTGACCGCGGCCGCGCGCAAGGTCACCCCGCGGCTCGCCGCGCTCGGTGACGCCGTGACCCAGGTAGCCGTGGATCTCACCACGCCAGCCGGGGCCGGCCTCCTCGCCACCCAAGCCGGCGCGACAGACATTCTCGTCAACAATCTCGGGGGCGTGACCGACGACAGCATGCGCGCCCAGGGTTTCCTCGCGATACCGGACGAGTCCTGGCAGCAGACCTTCGAGCTCAACCTTTTCAGCGCCGTCCGGGTCACCCGGGCGCTCCTGCCGGGTCTCCTGGAACGACGGGGAGTCGTCATCACCATCTCATCGATCGGCGCCCGAGCCGCGTTCCAGCCAGTCGACTACGGCACGGCCAAGGCGGCGTTGACGAACCTGAGCAAGGCGCTCGCCGAAGAGTTCGGTGCGCGGGGGCTCCGAGCGCTGACGGTCAGCCCAGGCCCGACCCGAACCCGCAACTGGGCGGATGAAGATGGGTATGCGGGCCAACTGGCCAGGGCCAACGGAGTGACGCTGGACGAGTTTCTCGCCGAGGTGCCGGGACGGATGGGCATCACGACGGGGCGGCTCACGGAGCCGGAGGAGACAGCCGCGCTGGTCGCCTTTCTGGCCTCGCCGCAGGCCGGAAATCTCACCGGTGCCGACTACATCGCCGACGGCGGTGTCTTGAAGACCGTCTGATGTCGAGCCGCACCGACGAGGCCCGAACCTGACACTAAGCAGCCAGACGGACACGCCGTCCCATCCGACTCGTTCTTCCGAAACCCGCTGGTCCAGCACCATCCCGATCAGCAGCGCCAGCGGATCATTCGTCAGAAGCTCGTCCGCTTCGTCGATCTGGCTCAGGCGCAGGCCCACGACATCACCGTAGCCGACCACATCGCGGCGGCCACGTGATGTGGTCAGATCGCCGTGTACCTGGTGTGCGCCCAGCCTGCCTCGCGAGAGGTCATCGCGTGGCTCGGCAGAGCGTGGTAGGGAACCCGGCCTTGGGTCGGTCGTCCTGGCACGTAGTCGGTCAGCAGTTGCGTACAGACATGTATGTATGTTGTAGTGAGATCATGACGCAAGCCGAGCGCAGTGCGCGGTCTCGCGCCGCGCTGCTCGAGTCCGCCGCGCGCAACCTGTCCCGACACGGCTACGGCAACCTCGCCCTCGAGCGGGTGGCGGCGGACGCCGGCTACACAAGAGGTGCGCTCTACCACCACTTCAAGGACAAACAGGACCTGGCGATGGCCGTGATCGAGTGGGCCCACGCCACCTGGGTACGTGAGGTCGGCCCCTCCGTCGCCGGCGAGGCCGGGCCCGTCGCGGCGCTTCTCGCTCTCGCGCGCGGCCACGCCGTCTTCTGCCGGCGAGACGTCGCCCGCATGGCCATTGCGCTCCGGATGGAGTTCTCCGGCAAGGACCATCCCGTCGGGCGCGAGGTGGAGGAAAAGTACCAGCTGCTCGTAGGCCGCTGCGCCGACCTGATCGAGGCCGCGCGCAGCACCGGATCGATTCCTGCCGGTCCGCGGCCAGAAGTTCTGGCTCAGGCCGTCATCGGCGCGCTCGAGGGAACCGTGATCGCGGTCGCCGGCCAGGCGCAGTACGACGAGCTTCTCGCAGCCCGTGCCGTCGCGGGCGTGCTCGGAATTCCCGCTTCGAAAGCCCTGCAGGGTGAGGATGAAAATGAAGCTCCCGAACACCGAACACACGTCACGGCCCTGGCGAATTCACGAAGTGGCGCCTGACTTCCACGTCGAGGATGTCTGGGCGCTGCCCACACCGGGCGCCGCGGAGGACTTCCCGAAACTGGTGCGGCGATTCGCCGGCGGCGACACCGCGAACAACCCGTCACGCCTCGCCCGGCTCCTCTTCACCATCCGCTGGCGCCTTGGGGCCCGGCTCGGCTGGGACGATCCCGCTTCGGGCGTCGGCACCCGGGTGCCGACACTGCGTGACCGCCTGCCAGCCGACCTGCGTGACGCCCCGGCCGGGCCGGCGTTCGACACTCTTCCGTTCCGGTCGGTCTACCTGACGGACAACGAGTGGGCCGCGGAGATGGCCAACCGCACTGTCCACACGGTGATGCACATCAGCTGGGTCCCGAACGACCCCGCCGACCGACAGCCAGGTGGCTACCGAGGCCAAATGACTGTGCTGGTGAAGCCGAACGGCCTGTTCGGGCGGGTCTACATGGCGGCGATCGCACCGTTTCGCCTGCTGATCGTCTACCCACCGCTGCTGCGAGGTATCGGAAAGAGCTGGCGCGAGAGCACCTCCCGCACCCCGCCGGTCGACGCCTAGGGCTTCGCCGGACCCGACCGCGAGAACGAGCCGATCTACGACTCCCAGATGACCATCGCGCTGCGCGAGGCCCCATCCGGCGGGACCACGCTCACCTTGGTCCGGGAGCGCCTCGACGTTCTGGCCGCCGCGCTGCCCCATGTCGCCGCGAAGGTCGAGTCCGGCTGGGCCGACGCCGTCACCAAACTCGCCGGCATCCTCGCCGGCGATGCGCCGTGACCGCGCCCGACACCCCGCTGACGTGATGATCCGCTACCGACTGGACGCGGATCGCCCCTCCCCGGCCGGTCTTGCCGGAACGGCTTCTCCGGATGTGAGACCGACGGTGTGCCCATGTTCCGGGACCATGCCACTCCAGCCACCGTGCCTATGTGGGCGGGTGGGCGTCGACCAGGTTGAACACTGTGCTCGGGTCACGTCCGCCGAACAACAGCGAAATCACGATCGCGGCCATCGCCTCGAGATTGTGAGCATGGCGAAGATCGCCAACCGGCACGGGCTCACCTCCGACGTCACCGATGAGCTGGCGCGCGACGGCAGCCGCGTCTGGATGGTCGGTGCAATACGGCACGGCCAGGCGACGGCCGTCGAACAGCGGCGGGGCCATCTCCCACACCCGCGCGTGGCAGAGGTTGAACGCCTTCACCACCTGCCCGCCGGTCGCATCCTGTATGTCCCGCGCCATGGCCCGCCCAGGGGCGGTGACCAGGGTAAAGCGATCCACTTCAACTGGATTGTTGCAGTCGATGACCGGTTTGCCGCGCAAGGCGTCGCCGATCTCCGCCAACGTGGCCGACATGCCCTGGTACAGAACCGCGATCAGCACGACGTCGCCGAACGCGGCCGCTTCCCGGAAGTCGCCGGCATGGCCACCCCATTTCTGTGCCAGCGCATGCGCCTTCTCCGCCGTCCGTCCCGCGACCATGAGCTCGTGGCCGGCTGCCGCCCACCGAGTGCCGAGCGCGTCGGCCATCACACCGGCGCCGAGTATTCCGATTCGCATGCGGGCGACGCTAGGCAGCCGTGGGGAACCATCCGGTGCCCCAGCCGTCAGTCGGGTGGATCGCCCGCGAGCTCCTCGGCATGCTCCTCGGCCCACCGCGCGAGCACAGAGACCGGCTCCAGGAGGCTCCGGCCGAGGTTAGTCAGCCGATACTCGACGCCCTTGGGCGCCGTGGCCAGGCTCCGTCGCTCGACCACACCTCGCCGCTCCAGCTTGCGGAGAGTCTGAGTCAGCATCTTCTTGCTGATCCCACCGATCCGCTCACGAAGATCGCTGTAGCGCCGCGGGCCCTCGCCGAGGGCATACACGACCACGACCGACCAGGTGTCGGCTATGACGTCCAGCGCTGAGCGGGCGGGGCAGTCCGCCACGAATACGTCATAGTCGGCCATCAAACGCTCGCGACCGTGCCCAGGCGCTCCCCGACGGGAACACCGAACGACCGTTGACGCAAGGAGCGCCGGCGTGAGTCGTTCCTTGTTTCCGACATCTAATGGTCCAGCACCATCCCGATCAACAGCGCCAGCGGATCGTTCGTCAGCAGCTCGTCCGCCTCGGCGATCTGGCTCAGGTGCAGTCCCACTCCACCACCGTAGACCTCACACCGGTGGCGAAGAGGATCGGCCGCGCCTGGAACCTGTCGGCTGCTCAGAGCCTCGCGTCCCTTGGCAAGGCTTGTCATGTGATCGCGTCAAGTTGACAAGCCGCGGAGGCCGAACTGGACGCCAGCGGCATGGGCGACAGGCGACAGGCCCGATGATCGGCCTGTCGACAGGGGTTGCGGGGATCGACGCACGCTGGCCCTGGCCACACAGTCCCGGCCGCGCGCTCGACTTCGTAGACGAGGCTCAGGACGAAATGCTCACCCGCACAGATCATTGCGTGGACGGGATGACCGTCTTGATCCCCCGCGACTCCCTGCCGCACAACCACCAAGGTAGCGGCGCTTGGTCCGTCCGACGAGACAGCACCACCGGCGGGGGCTGGCGAGTGTCTCAGCCTCCACACGTCCGGGCGCCGTGCAGCCTCGAACGACGTTTCTTGATCATACCGGCGCGGGCGATCGGTAACCCCAGCGCCTCGGCGACCAGATGCGCCGCGAACGTGACGTCGGAATCTCGCCAGAATTCCACTGTCACAGCGGCCATACTTCAGGGGAACCATATAGACAGGAGCTCGGAAAAGAATGTCGAAAATTGCTCTCATCACCGGCGGAAACCGCGGCCTGGGATTTTCGGCGGCCAAGGCCCTGGCTCGCTCCGGTGCCATCATTATTATCGGCGCACGCGGTGAAGCCGCCGCACGCAAGGCCGTCGATATGCTGGAAGAGGAGGGGCTCACCGCGGACTGGGTCGAACTCGATGTCACCAGCCCAGCGAGTGTGCGAGCCGCCGCCGAGATCATCCGCGAACGTTACTGTCGACTCGACGTGCTGGTAAACAACGCGGGCATCCTGCCCGAGGCGACGGACATCGTGGAGCACGAGTTCGCCGACACGAACATCTTTCGCCAAACGTTCGAGACAAATACGTTTGGGCCGGTCACCGTGACGGAGACTTTTCTGCCGCTGCTACACAAGAGCGCCGCCGGTCGGATCGTCAACGTCTCGTCGACCATGGGCTCGCTCACCGATCAGAACAACCCTCTTTCGCCGTACTACTCGATGCTCCTGCCGGCATACCGAAGCTCGAAGGCCGCGCTGAACAGCATCGCCGTCGAGTTGGCGAAGAGCCTGAAGGACACCCCGATCAAGGTCACGTCAGTGTGTCCCGGCTTCGTTCAGACGGATCTGACACCGATCAGCAGACAGCAGGCGCCGTTGACCGCCGACGAAGCGGCGCAGATCGTGGTCACGGCCGCGACGCTGCCCGCCGACGCGGAGTCAGGCACATTCATTGACGCCAACGGCCCGGTGGCCTGGTAACCACGTCGGAGACTGCGCCAGCCGCGGAAAGGCGGCGCCACCGCTCTGCCTTTCCGCGATGTGCTGGTCCAGCACCATCCTGATCAACAGCGCCAGCGGAACGTTCGTCAGCAGCTCGTCCGCCTCGGCGATCTGGCTCAAGTGCCACGTCACCGACCAGGGCGCCCTCGACTGGCTGGCCGGTTCGCGGGAGTCCACCGAATGGCTCCTGCCCGGCGACGTCGCGCGGACCGTCCTCTTCCTCGCGGCGCTCCCGCCTCGGGTCAACCTGCAGCAGGTCACCATCATGCCGACCGGGCAGGCCAGCTGAGGTCCTCGGTGAAGCGAAAGCGGAGCAGGGAGTTAAGGCGTCCCCCGGGGACGTCGCCCGCCGGGCGGGGGTCGGTCTCGGCACGCTCTACCGGCGCCTCCGCACCCGCGACCCTGCCGGAAACGCTGCTGCGCCATGGATTTCGACCGGCTGGTCAAGCTTGCGACACCCTCGGCGCAACCCCGGCCCCACCCAGCCAGGGACCGCGCCATTGCGCGACACGCGCCACCGCGCCGCTCGTGGGCTCGCCCCACCCGCGTGCCCGATCATCGGACAGTGCCGGCAGACACGACCAGCACGCTACGCTTGCCGTGAGGCATCAGGTCTGCCGCCGACTCAGGGAGGTGCGCCGTGACCGCGGAGATGGTCGCTCCCGCCTGGATGCACCAGCAGATCACGGCGGACCTGTACAACTCGCTGTCCGAAGAACAGTGCAGGGACATCGAGATCGTGGACGGGATGGTCGTCATGGTCCCCAGCGCCTCCCTGCTACATAACCGGCTGGCGAGGAAGGTCGCCAACGCGATGGAGCTGGCGGGGGCCCCGGGGTGGTTCGCCGATCTTGACTTCGACGTCCGGCTCCAGGATGTGCCGCTGACGGTCCGTCGGCCCGACATCGTCGTATACGGGGCAAGCGCGGTAGGCGTCACACCGATGCGTCCGGAGAACATCCTCCTCGTCGCCGAGGTGGTCTCACCGGGCTCTGAAACCACGGACCGTGTCTTCAAGCCGGAGCAGTACGCCCGGGCAGGCATCCAGTTCTACTGGCGGATCGAGCAGTCCGCGGCCGGTGTCCCTCTCGTCTACACGTACGTGCTCGACCCGGCCGCAGGAACCTACCGAGTTGGCGATGTCTACACGGGTGTCGTCGAAGCTGTGGCTCCGTTCCCTGTGAAGATTGACCTCACCCAGCCATAGTGCAAGCGGATCGTCCACCAGCCCAGATGCGCGCGGAATCGTCACCTGCGTGGCACTTGCGCTGCTCCTCGCCGGCTGCGGCGACGACGACTCGAAGGGAATGGGCGACGCGCCCGTGTTGAACCGGCACGGCGAAGACACACCGGCCGAGGTCTACAACTTCCCTGACAATTTCGGCAACCTGGCGACCAAGTGCGTCGGCCACGGTCTGCGCGGCTACACCACGACGCACTTCGCGGACGAGGACGGGTACCTGCCCTCCGCGAATACCAGGATCGTCCCAGATCCTGAATGCGCCTAGGCAGGTCGCGGCGGCGCCGCCCCGGGGCGGATCGCCCTGTAGTCGAACCCGCCGAGGTGTCCGCGAGGGCGCTCACGCCTCAGACGGCCGTCCCTGCCACGGCTTCGAGATGGCTGCTGAGCGCCGCCGCGGTGCTGACGACTTGCGGAGCCGCGCGGCGTGCCTCGGCTGTCGATCGCGCCGTCACTGTGAGCGCCGCCGTCGGGCTGTCGGCGCGGAACGGACCCACGGGTGCCGCTGTTTCGACCTCGCCGAGATGCCATTCCTCCCGGTGAGCGGCTTCCAACACCTGTACGACAATATTCACCGCGTGCCCGCCATCGTGGTGCCGTGCGTCGAGGGCCGCACGGACGGTGCCTCCGTCCTGGCTCAGTCGATGACGTGGGGATCCATCCTTCCGGCGGTGTGGAGCTTCATGCTCGCCGCGCGGGCCCGAGGGCTGGGGACGGTCTGGACCACCGCGCAGGGGCCGTTGGAACGGGAGATGGCGCAGGTCCTGGGAGTCCCGTACGAAGAGGTGATGTTGGCTGCGTTCATCCCGCTCGCTTTCACCCTGGGCACGGATTTCCAGCCCGCGCCGCGGGTTCCTCGCAGTCAGGTGCTCCATCGTGATCGCTGGTAGGGAAGCAGCTCGGCGCCACCATTCGATCTTTCCGGCACAGGCTGGTCCAGCACCATGCCGATAAGCAGGGCCAACGGGTCGTTCGTCAGCAGCTCGTCCGCCGCGGCGACCTGACTCAGGTGAAGCCCCACGAGAACACCGTAGCCGGCCGACCACGTCCGCCGGACGGTCGTCACATCGCACGTAGGAGGAGGGGCGGCTTGACGTATGCCGATATCGGAATATGATGGCGCCATGGCACGTGCAGCGACGACGTCGGACGTCTTCAACGCGATCGCCGAGCCGCAGCGCCGGGAGATCCTGGTGCTGCTGCGGGCGGGTGAGCGGCCGGTGACGGAGTTGGCCCAGGAGCTGGGGATGACCCAGCCGGGGGCGTCCAAACACCTGCGGGTGCTCCGGGAGGTCGGGCTGGTGCGGGACCGCAAGGCAGGCAAGCAACGCCTGTACGGCCTTGACGCCCGCGGGCTGCGACCGATTCACGAGTGGACCGGCGGGTTCGAGCGGTTCTGGAACGAGAGCTTCGACCGACTGGACGAGTACGTGCAGGACCTCAAGCAGGCAAGGCAGGAGGAGTAGCTGATGAGCGCGACGGGACGAGGAGCGCCGGCGCAGTCCGCGACGGCCGACCGCGAGATCGTGATCTCCCGGGTCATCGACGCCCCACGGGAGCTGGTGTTCGAGGCGTTCACCGAGGTGCGGCACCTGTCGCGGTGGTGGGGACCGGAGGGGTTCACCACCACCACGCGGGCGTTCGAGTTCCGCGTCGGCGGGGAGTGGGACTTCGTGATGCACGGACCGGACGGGACGGACTACCAGGAGTGGATCTCCTGGACCGAGATCGCCCCGCCGGAGCGGATCGCGCTGCTGCACGGTGAGTCCCGCGGCGACCCGAACGCCTTCGAGTCGGTCCTCATGTTCGCGCCCGACGGCGCGGCGACCCGGATCGAGATGCGCACGGTGTTCCCCACCAAGGAGCTGCGCGACGAGGCGGTCGAAAAGTACCACGCGATCGAGGGTGGCCAGCAGACCCTGAGCAACCTGGCTGCCTACGTCACCGAGATCGTTCGGAAGGGAGTGGAGGGCTGATGGCCGGGAAGGTGTTCTTCAGCGTGTCGATGTCGCTGGACGGGTTCATCGCGCCCGAGTCCCTCGAGGACTTGATGGGGCAGCAGTGGATGGAACTGCAGCAGTGGGTATTCCCGCAGCGGTTCTTCCGGGAGAACCTGAATCTCGGCGAGGGCGGCGAGGAAGGGCGCGACAACGATATCGTGCGGGAGACGTTCGAGCGCACCGGCGCGAGCGTGATGGGCAAGCGCATGTTCGACGCCGGCGAGCAGGCGTGGCCGGAGGAGGCGCCGTTCCACACGCCGGTCCTCGTCGTGACGCACGAGAAGCGTGACCCCTGGGAGCGGCCGGGCGGGACCACCTTCCACTTCGTCAACGACGGCATCGAGACCGCGCTCGACCAGGCCCGCGAGGCCGCCGGCGACCGGGACGTCCGCATCGCGGGAGGCGGCGCAACGATCCTGGAGTACGTGAACGCCGGCCTGATCGACGAGTTCTCGATCGCGCTCTCACCCGTGCTGTTCGGCTCCGGAATCCGCCTGTTCGAGGGCGTGGACGCGGGCCGCGTGGCCCTGGAGCCGGTCCGCGCGGAGCCGACGCAGCGGGTGACCCACCTGACCTACGCAGTCCGGGAGCGGTAACTGTCTCGACCTCAGCGCTCCCCCGCCGAGGTCAGCAGCGCGGTGAGATCCTCGACGCTCTGAGCGTCAGGAAAGGCGAGCGTTCGCGCCGCGAGCTCGGCCGCGCGCTCCTCCGGGAGGGACCTCACGGCGTTGTCGTGGAACTTCCTCGCCACCGTCAGGCTTCGTCAGCGAGTCACCAAGGGCCCCGGCTCCCGCGCCGCCGGTGTCGCGATGGCGTTCAAGCTCATCGAATCAGCACAGACCCGGTGGCGGGCCGTCAACGCACCCCACCCCGTCGCGCTGGTCCGCGCCGGCGCGGTACTCGAGAACGGCAAGCTCATCGAATGGTGGACATCGAGCGCCCTGCCCCCGGACCGTCCGAGGTTCTGGTACTGGTCCATGCCACGGGCCTGAATCCGACCAACTGGAAGCCGAGCACACTACCCATGCCGGAGGAGGCCGCAAGACTCGGCGTCCAGCACCGGCTGATGTTGGTCGAGGCCGGCCAAGGCGGGATGCTCGCGGTGGCCGACCTGGCGCGGGCCGGTCAGCTTCGGCCGATCATCGAGGCCAACTTCCCGTGGGAGCAGGCCGCGAAGGCCCACGAACTGGGCGACACCGGCCGAACGACCGGCAAGCTGGTTCTCGTCGTCAGCTGACCGGCCGTCAGTGGTTCAACCGACAGCGGCACGGCAGAGAGGATCCAGCAGTGGTTAGCGTGCCACCTGAATTGAGAAACCTGATCAAATCCGGCCCCATGGCTCACCTCAGCACCATCAACGCGGACGGAAGCCCGCAGGTGACCGTCATCTGGATCGGGCTGGACGGTGACGATCTGGTTAGCGGTCATCTGTCGTGGTACACGAAGCTGCGCAACATCGAGCGGGATCCGCGGGCCGTGCTGTCCTTCGACGCGCCACGGGCACCCGGCGTCCTCATGAACCAGTATGCCGTGTTGCATGTGCGGGCCACCGTTCAGCCGAGCGACGACGCCTGGAATCTGCTCAACCGCCTGGCGAAGGTCTATGTATCCCCCGACGCCGAGTTCCCGGCGCCGAAGGGACCTGGCTACATCGTGCGCTACTCCGTCCAGCGCATCGGCGGCGTCGGCCCCTGGGCGCCGGCCTCGCGGTAAGCCACGGCAGCACCGGGCAACGGGCTCGACGGCGACTGGCGGTCGGCGGGCGACCGACGCGCTCGGCGGGATCTTCCGGAAGATCCCGCCGAGCGCGTCGGTCCTGCTGTCAGCGAATTGCCGGCGCGAGGCCGAGCATCGATGCCGACGCGCACCCCGCCGGCGTCATCGGCCGGCGTCGGTCAGCCCGCGAGCATCCGCTCCAGGCCCACCGGGTCACTGAGGTAGACCGAGCCCGCGCCGGCGGAGGCGTCGTCAGGCCAGATGACCGTCTGTCCGGCGGCGACACCGGCGACGATCCGTCCGGCGACGACCTCCGGGGCGGCCTTGTCGGCGTCGACCCCGGCAAGCATGTCGGTGTCGATGCCACCGGGGTAGGCCCCAACGACCTCGATGCCCTTGTCGCGCAGTTCCACCCGCAAGGACTGAGTGATCGAATGCGCCGCGGCCTTCGACGCGCAGTACCCCGCCATTCCCGCCACCGGCGCCAGCGCTATCAAGGTCAGCACGTTGACGATCGCGCCCGGCGCGTTCGCCGTCAGGATTGGGACGAAGGCCCGGCTCACCCGCAGCAGGCCGATCTGGTTGGTCAGCATGTCACGCTGGAACAGGTCCAGATCACCCTCAAGGGCGCTGCCGAACCCGAGCACCCCGGCATTGTTGACCAGCAAGGTGACATCGGTCGCGATCTTGGCCGCGGCGTCCACGCTCGCCTGGTCGGTGACGTCCAGGCCTAGGACGCTCACCCGCGGGTGCGCGCTCACGGTCGGGGCGACGCCCTGGGGATCCCGCGCCGTGACATAGACCTTGCTGGCGCCGGCGTCGAGGAGCCGGCCGACCAGGCGGGCGCCAAGGCCCCGGTTCGCGCCGGTCACCAGAGCGATGCTGCCTTTGACGTTCATGGGTCACCTTCCGGTTGACGTGTTGAACGGATCAACCGTATGACGCACAAGGTAGACAATCGATGCCGTCAAGTCTCAAATTCTTGTCCGTTCGTCTCATGTATCGGTATGCCGGACGCCTATCGGTAGGCTGCGGCAATGGACCTGCTCGCCGACGTACTGAGCGTCGCGGGAGTACGGGGAACCGTCGCGGCGACGGTCCACGCCGGCGATCCGTGGGGGCTACGGCTGTTCCGGATCTCAGCGGCGGCCTTCCACGCCGTCACCGCCGGCACCGCCTGGCTACGCCTGCCCGGCCAGCCCCCGGTGCGGCTCATGCCCGGTGACGTCGTCCTCCTGCCCACCGGGTCCGAACACGGACTGGCCGGAGATCCGGACGGCCCGCTGGAACCGTTCGACCACGCCGTCTCGAAGGCGGCGCTCGCCACCGGCGGCCGGCTCGATGTCGGGCCCCGACCGGCGCGGACCAGGATCCTGTGCGCCTCCTACCGGCACGATCCCGCCGTCACCACGCCGCTGTTCACCGTGCTGCCCGAGGTGGTCCACGTGCCCGCCGGGACGCCCGGGGCCGGCCCGCTCGCCGACACCATCCGGCTGTTGTCCAGGGAACTCGCCGAGCCCGGGCCAGCCAGCACCACGCTGCTCGACCGGCTCGTCGATGTCCTGCTCATCCAGGTACTGCGGGCCTGGCTGCGGGCCGAGCCTGTCGCGCCGTCGGCCTCCTGGCTGCGCGCGCTGAACGATCCCACGGTCAGCGCGGCGCTGGGCGCCCTGCACGCCGATCCCGGCCGGCCCTGGACGCTGGACTCGCTCGCCGACCACGTCGCCGTCTCCCGAGCCACCCTCGCGCGGCGCTTTCCGGCCCAGGTAGGCGAAACCCCAGCCGCCTACCTCACCCGTTGGCGCATGGACCTGGCCGCTCGCCGACTGCGCGACACCGACGACCCGATCGACGTCATCGCCCACGCCGTCGGGTACACCTCCGAGTACGCGTTCTCCCGTGCCTTCTCGCGCGACCGTGCCGTCCCTCCCGGGCGCTACCGCGTGCAGAGCCGGTCGGCGCGCTCAGGTGTGGCCGTGCCGCTGCCCGCGATACCCGGGACGAGCTGAGTCCGCGCCGGTCACAGATCGCGGTCGAGCCAGACGCGGTCGAGCAGTGGAATACCGTCGATGACGATGCCGTCCGGATAGCCGGTGCTCGGCCCGAAGGCGTTCCGCTCGATGCGCAGCATGCGAAAGCCGAGACGCTGGTAGAAACGCAGGTTGCCGATGTCGGCCGTGGCCGTCGCGACCAGCATCCGGGACCGCTCCCGTTTCCGGCCGTGTCGCACCGCCTCCGTGACGAGTGCCCGCCCCACCCCGGTGCCGCGCCATTCCTCGACGACGGCCATGCTCTTGAGCTCTAGATCGTTGCCAGGAAGGTCGATCAGTTGCAGGTGGCCGACCAGCCGGTCGTCGTCCGTCGCGACGAGCACCTCTCCAAGAGGCAGGTACACGTCGATCTCCTGCTCGGAGTCGTCGGCCTCGCCGAACAGCGGGCGCAGCGCATCCCGATCGCCTTCGTATCGCCGGATCTCGGGTTCGTTCCCGCTCATGACACCATCCTGCGACGGCCAGGCCATATCCGGTCGCCGGCAATCGTTACGGTCCGCGGAACGGTCCCGGCGAATCGGCCGGACGGTCCCGGCCCGGGCATAGTCGATACCAGCGGCCGATGACGCCTCGACGTCTCGGGACGGACCCGCCACACGTGGGGCCAAGGGAGGTCAGGCAGGTGTCGAGCGTAAGCACGGGGCTACCGGGGCAGGAGACCCTGCTCGCGAGCTGGGCGGCCCTGGCGCTGGCGTCCTCCGGGGCCCGGCTGATCCGGTCGCCCGAAGCGGCCGCCGCGGTGTTCCCCGCATGGGCGCCACTGAACAACGCGATCGTCTCGACCGCCAGCCCCCACGCCCCGGAGCCTGCTGTCATTTCCACGCTCCGTGACGTCTACGTGGAGGCGGGCGTCGGCACCTGGGCGTTGTGGATACCCAGCCGGGCGACGGACCTGAACGCGTCCGACGACCTGCGCGCGCTCGATGGATTCACCCGCGACACGACGACGCTCGTCATGCGGACGGATCTGCGGCCGGGGCCGGCCCGGCACGACGGAGTCATGCGGGCCTCGATCGCCGCCGCCACGCGGGCCGGTGACGAGCCGGTCCCGGTGGCCGATCTAGGCGAGCCGGAGGCCATCCCGGGCCTGGCGGCCTGGGTACTGGTGCGAGAGGGCTTCGCCATCGCCAGCGCCTGGACCTTCCGGCACGGCGACGACTGCGGTATCTACGCCGTCGGCACGGTGCCGGCCTGGCGACGGCGCGGCCTGGCGACGGCATTGCTGCGGCACGTGCTCGCCACCGCCGAACGGAACGGTGCACGGACCGCGACCTTGCAGTCCACGCAGATGGCCCAGAGCCTCTACGAGTCTCTGGGTTTCGTCACCGTCGGCCGCTATGAGGAGTGGGTCTCGCGGTAGAGCGCCGAAGGGCGGCGGTGACGCCGGGAAAGGCGCCGGACCTCGTTCGTTTCCGCGGCATGGCCGGGGCGTTCCCGCGGCCGGTGGCGGATGAGGGCCGTGAGATCCTCTGGCGGATGACCGGTCTCGATCCCACCGACCCGGCGACCTGGACCCGGCCTGTCGTGCGTATCCCGGGTTCCGCGGCGGAACCGTTCCGGCAGGCCGTCACCACAGCCCGGCTGCGCGGCGCATGGGACCAGCTCGTCGGCCCCGGACGGTGGCTGCCCCGCGACGGGCTAGGCACCTTCCCGATCCGATTCCCCCACCCGGACGACCCCGGCGATGCGGGCTGGCACATCGATGGCAGCTACCTGCCCGACGGCGAGTCCTCGTTCTGGCTGAATCTGCGGTCACGCGATCGGGCGTTGTTGATGCTGTTCCTGTTTTCCGATGTCGGTCCTGACGACGCACCCACCCGGATCAAGGCCGGTTCGCACCTCGACGTGCCGCCGTTCCTGGAGCCAGCCGGGGACGCCGGCCGCGGCATCTTTGAGCTGTGCGAAGAGATGGGCGCCGCCGGGAAGCTCGACCCATCGGACCGGCCGCTGGCCCTGGCCACCGGCGAGGCCGGCGACGTCTACCTGTGCCACCCGTTCCTCATCCACGCGGCCCAGCCCCACTGTGGCACGATCCCGCGTTTCCTCGCCCAACCGCCGCTGCCTCCGACAGGGCTCCTCAATCTTGACCGCCCCGACGGGGCCTATTCCGCGGTTGAGATCGCGGTCCGCCGAGCACTGGGGCGATCCGACGCATGACGACGACTACGGACCTCATCACCGAACGCCTGGTTCTGCGTCTCTGGAGCGCCGAGGAAAGGACGGCCGTGCTCGCCGTCACCGCTGCGAGCAACGGTGACGGCCTCCCGGTGCGCCGGCCAGCGCACTGGGCCGACGACTTCCCGGATGAGGGCGACCAGGTCATTGCCGACGGGCTCGGGCGGTACCCCGCCTGGATGGGTCCCTTCGGTCACCGTCAGGTCGTCGAACGGGACAGTGGTTTGATCATCGGCGGAATCGGGCTCTTCTGGCCGCCGACCGACGGTCGGGTCGAGATCGGCTACGGCATCGTGCCGTCCCGCCAAGGCCGTGGTTACGCCACCGAGGCGGTCATCGCCCTGACAGAATTCGCCTTCGCACTTCCCGCCGTGCGGACCGTGCTTGCCAACGTCGAACGACCAAACCCCGCCTCGATCCGCGTCCTGGCCAAGTCCGGCTTCCGTCACCACCACACCGAGGGCGACACGGTCCGCTTCCACCGCGACCGCCCTTGATCCGGCCGGGCTCGACGCGCCCGTCCGTCGGCCGTCCCCACCGGACCGCCGACGGGCGGGAGAACGCCGATCAGCATCGAGATTCGCGCGGCGGTGGGCCAGCTCAGCGAGACCGACCGGGCGGTTCTCACCCTCTCTGCCTGGGACGGCCTGACGACCGACGAGATCGCCGGGGCCCTGCAGCTCACTCCATCCGCCGTCCGACAACGCCTACATCGCGCCCGCCGGCGCCTACGCGAGGCCCTGGCGGATCATCAGCAAACCTCCGATCACATGGGCTCGCGGTAGCCACATCAATGGCCATCGACGGCCCGAGACCCACACCCGTAAAATCGTCCGCGTCACTCACCTCGCTGTCTCACGAGGACTCGTGGGCCTTCACGCGGACCAGCCGGCAAAAATCATGGGGCCGTGTAGTCGGTGTCGTCGCGACAGGCCTCGTAGTCCTCCGCACTCAGATAGTGACACCACGGCAACTGCGAGTCCGGAAAGCGCAGTCGGCTGGAGCCCTTCCAGGTTGCCACTTCAACATGCGTCTTGCCGCCTTCAAGGTCGCGAACGGCCTCCAAAGCGGGGATCAAGTCGCTGTCTCGGCTGAAGAGGATCCCTACGTCGTAGGCGTCGGTGCATGCCAACCGCACGAAATCCACGGCCAGCGCGACGTCGATGCCTTTCTCCTGAGGCGTTGGTGGTGAAGTTCGGGTCGAGGTCCCCGAGGACCTGGATACCGGCGCGGAACAGGCTGTAGGCCAGCGGTGTCGCCAGGACAGCCGCCGCGACCAGCCGCGCGAGGCCACCGGGCGAGCGCCGCGCGGCCCGCAGCGTCCGCCAGATCCGCCGGCCGGCCGGCCTGCCAAGTGGAGCCAACAGGAGCAGCTCGACGGGCTGGTCCTGACCATCCGACGGCGCCCCGCCGGCCACATGGAACTGACGACGGTACCGATGGTGCTGACGATGTCGTAACCGGATCCGGGCCATCGCCAGCAGTCCGATGGCCACGAGGAACAGCGCGAGATGCGGCCACCACGCGGCGGTGCCGGGCTGTTCGAGGTCCCGGACCGGCGATCGCCGCAGGTAGATCACGCCCCCCATGGCGACCCCGGCCGCCGTCGCGACCAGCGCCGCCGGGCTCCTGGCACTACCACTGCATCCGGAGCAGGACCAGGACGCGGTGCAGCTCGCGCTCGTCGCGGTCGGCTGGCTGGTCGGAGACGCGCTACGCACCCGCCGCGAGTACCGCCAGGGCCTCGAACTCGCGCTCCTACGGCAGCGAGTGGAACAGGAACAGCGCATCAGGGCCGAGGAACGGCTCAGGCTGTCCCGCGACGTGCACGACATCGTCTCGCACACGCTGAGCATGATCACGATTCGAGCCGGCGTGGCCCGGCTCCTGCTGGCCGACGGGCCGTCCGAGAGGGCATCGCGGCGGTCCGCGAGTGCCGCCGGCTGCGGCTGGACGTGGTGCTGATGGACATCCGGATGCCGGTCATGGACGGGCTCGAGGCGACCCGAGTGATCGCCGCCGATACGACGACAGCCCAGGTTCCGGCGTTGGACGCCGCGTCCACGGCCACGGCCAGGCCCGAGTCACGGGATACCGGCGGTGCTCAGGACGTGGCAAAGCCACGGATCCTCGTCGTGACGACGTTTGACGACGATGAGTACGTTTTCGGGGCGCTACGGGCGGGCGCCGCCGGGTTCATCTTGAAGGACACCCAACCCGAGCTCCTGGTGACCGCGATCAGGACGGTCGCGGCCGGAGACTCGCTCCTCGCGCCCGGGATCACCCGGCGGCTCATCGCCGAGTTTGCCCGCCGGCCCCACCCGGCGACAGGGCGCGGGCCCGACGCCGCCGGGCTTCTGTCGACGCTCACCGAACGGGAGCGCGCAGTGCTCACCCACGTCGCGAACGGGTACTCGAACGCGGAGATCGCCCAGGCGCTCGACGTGGGCGTGTCCACGGTGAAGACCCACATCAGCCACCTGCTGGTGAAGCTCGCGGCCCGGGACAGGGCCCAGCTCGTCATCGCGGCCTACGAGACCGGCCTCATCGCGCCGGGCGACCGGACCGGGTGAACGGACCGGGTGAACGGACCGGGTGAACGCCGCCCGAGGCTAGCGGTGACTACCGCCGCGGCGAGCGAGTACGAACCGCGGGGAGGGCGAACGGCCGTGACCAACTCCATGTCCGCCGGCTGTCCGGGCACGTCCCGGACCCGGACCGGGCAGCTCTCGCGCCAGGCAGGTCCCCGGGCGGAGAACCGGTCAGGACGCCCAGGCGTGGGTGCGCAGGGGGACGACCCGGGGGTGGCGCTCCTCAATGCAGTAGCCGTACTCGACCCGGCGGCGCCAGACGGTGAGCCGGCAGCTGCCGCCCTCGACCGTCCAGGTGCGCCGGCCGGCGCGGTCCTCGATCTGCACCGGCTGAGAGGTCAGCGGCTCGGTCGAGCGCCGGTGAGCCCAGATGTGCGCGGCTTCCCAGTCCGGAAAGCTGCCGACCAGCTCGCCGTCTCCATCGAACACCAGGTAGGGGCGGGTCATCGTTGTCACGCCTTTCTGGAGAGCGGTGCCGGTCACGCGTCACCCGGGTGCGGCCGCCGTCGCCGGAGCAGGCGAACCCCGAAGAACGCGAGGAACCCAGGACTCCGAATACGGGCAACCCGCCGACCGCCACGTTGCGGTCAGCACTCGGACGAGGAAACCAACACCGGAAACGGACGCGGCCGGCGGCCGCGCTTCGAGGGCGTCCTCCCCCATCGACCCGCCTGGTCGACGACCAGGCCGCGGCTTCGACGCCGGGAAGGGGCCGAGCTGGCGGGTAGTGAATCTCCCGGCGGCGTGCCGCCGACCGCGCATGCCACGTGCGTCACGCAAGCCACGTGCGCCACGTGCGCGGGCCGGCTTCACGCCGCCCGGGAATCCCCGGCGGTGGGGGCCGGGCGACGTCAGGCTCGCGGCACGCCGGTCGGGGTGAGGAATGACAGCGGCGCGACCAGGTAGTCCGACAACCGGTGCTCGGCCGCGAACGCGGCCGCCTGCAGCGCGGTGTCGAACGCGAGAACGACACGACGCGCCTGCCACGGCCCACCCTCGAAGACGATCACTCCGAAGCGGTCGGGCGAGCCCTCGCCGACGGCCGCCTCCGTCAGCGGCACCTGGTCGCTGGTCACGGGAACGGGCCGCTCCACCGGCCCGCGCCGGATCCGAGGAGTGAGGGCGCCGCAGGTCCTGACACGAAGGCGCGAGGTCATCGGTCCTCCAAGAGACATCGGCCGCCGCGGCCCGGACGACCGGGCTCGGTCGTGTCCGGGCAAGAGCGGTACTGGGAAGGGGAAACCCTGCGCTGGGCAGGGAGGGGCAGACGTCTGGCCGCGCGAGCGAGAAGGAGTGGCTGGCCACCCGTGGGTAGCACGACCGCGGCGCACGCCGGGCGTGCGCGTCGCCGTCAGTCAGCGCCGTCGATGTGGCCGCTACGCGCCGCGCATGGCGACGCGGACCTCGGGGTCGCGGGGGATCTCCTGGGCGGACGGGGGGGCGGTGTTTCTCCGCGTGGCGCGCGAGGCCGCTGACCTGGCCGGCTAGCCGGCTCGCGGTTGCGCTCACCGCCACGCTCCCCCCACGCATCCATCCGTCGCCAACTTCTCACGCTGAGGCGCTTTCTTGCCACTCAAAGTGAGGACAGACCGGAAGCATGGCGCCCGCCACACGCATATGCAAGAGCTTCTGTAAGGGTTTTGCTACGGGATGCTCGGTAGCGCGCGAGGACGGTGGCGGACCGGTGGCTAGATGCAGCGATGGGTCAGGACTGATCGATCCAGTACGGACGAACCCGGGACCTGCGTCGGCGCGGCAGGCGCCCACGGCGAGCCCCGGCCAGACCGGGTCAGCGCCCCGGCCGACGACGCCCAGCTGGCCCAGTGCCGCGACCGCCACCGGAGAGCCAGAGACCACGAGTGGACCTGGCGCGACCGGCGAGCCGGCGGCAGCGGAAGGGGTACAGGCAGCCACGATGCCGTCAAAGCCGATACGGCCGGCGAAACTGGGCCGGCCACGCGCGACCGGCGCGTCGCCCGTCATGTCGGAGACGTCGACGCCGCCGCGAGCCTCGGCGCCGGAGACAAGGGCGCCGGAGACGTCGGGAACGGCCGCGTCGACGAGGCCGGCCACCGGGCCAGCCACGCCACCGGCGGCTCCGGCCTCTGCCGAGCCCGAGCCTGAAGCCGAGGCCGAGGCCGAGATCGAGGTCGAGGTCGAGGTCGAGGGCGCCGACGGGACGGCACTGACCGGAGGGAAGACGACGATGGCGACAAGCGGCGGCCCGACGGTACGGCGCAGGCGCCTGGGCGCTGAGCTGCGGCGGCTGCGCGAGGCGGCCGGTGTCTCCGTCGAGGAGGTCTGCGACCTGCTGCGCTGCTCCGTCTCGAAGGTCAGCCGGCTGGAGAACGGGCGGGTCCCCGTCCGCACCCGCGACGTGCAGGATCTGCTGACCCTGTATGGGATACACGACGACAAGCACCGCGAGGCGCTGCTGGCGCTCGCCAGGGAGTCCCGCCGTCACGGCTGGTGGCACGACTACCACGACGTGGTGCCGGCCTGGTTCGAGATCTACATCGGCCTGGAGGGCGACGCCGCCTCGATCAGCGTCTACGAGTCGCAGCTGGTGCACGGCCTCCTGCAGACCGCCGACTATGCCAGACACGTCATCCGGGCCGAGGCGCCGGAAAGCCCGGACGACGAGGTCGACCGCATGGTCGCGCTGCGCCTGAACCGACAGCGCCGGCTGACCGCCGACAACCCGCCGCGGCTGTGGGTCATCCTCGACGAGGCCGTGCTGCGCCGCACCATCGGCGGCCCGGCGGTCATGCGCGGCCAGCTGCAATGGCTGCGCAAACAGTCAGAACTTCCCAATGTCACGATCCAGGCGCTTCCGTTCTCAGTCGGCGCACATGCCGGACTAGGTAGCACATTCTCTATCTTGGGATTTCCGAACTCCAGCGACCACGATGTGGTCTATATCGAAGAGGCAGCCGGAAGCCTCTACCTCGAGCGGCCTTCGGAAATTCGGCGCTATAGACTGAAGCTCGACTACCTGATGGCCTCTGCGCTGAGTCCGGAGGAGTCGATGCAGATGATTTCGTCCATAGCGGAGGATATGAAGTGAACAAATACGCGAAGCCGTCGCTCACCGACGTCGACGTGGCCCAGCTCCGCTGGCGCACCAGCAGCTACAGCAACGGCGCCGGCGGAATGTGCGTCGAGGTGGCGCCGCTCGGCCACGGCGTGGCGGTGCGGGACTCGAAGAACCCGGCCGGCCCGGTGCTGGCGTTCTCCGCCGCCGAGTGGGATGCCTTCCTCTCGGGCGCGCGCGACGGCGAGTTCAACCTGCGCCTGTCAGCCCGCTGAGGCGACGCCGCCCTGCCTCGGCCGGGAGACGAGGCGAGGGCAGGCAGGGGAGGGACATCGCCGTACCCGTCTTGGCTAACGGATGCGCACACGCCCCGGAGGTAGCCGATCGGCGCGGCTGGGCGGGTCCGGCTGCCGGGCCCCCCCCCCCCCCCCACGGCCCCGGGGCGGGCGCGGCCAGGCCCCCCCCACCCCCGCGGGGGGGCGCGGGGGGGGGGGGGGCGGCCGCGCGCCCCCCCCCCCCCCCCCCCCCCCGCCTCTGCCGCTGGGCGGGCTCGGCATGGCCGCCCCCTCCCACGAAGGCCTAGGTCACCTGGGCCTCGACCGGGCGGTTCGAAGACCATCGCCGCTCATCGGACCCGGTTGTCGCCAGGTCCAGCACGCATCCGGACAGGTTCAGGAACCGGACGGCTGCCGCGCGCCGACGGACCAACCAGACACATTCGTCGGATGCACCGGCAGCTGCACACACCGGATGCGCACCACACGCCGTGGCGCGGGAGCGTCTTAGGCTCGCCCTGTTGCCTGAACCGCGGGCACCGGCCCGTGAGCGCCTCGCACCTGGCCGGGCGACGACGGCCTCCTGGCCAGGGAAGACCCGTTGTCGGAACGGCGTCGTAGAGGCGGGAACGAAGTCGCGGCGCCGAACGTCCCAACACGGCCGTTTTGGCTCTTGCGTGCGCGCCGACCGTCGCGCACTCTTGTAGAGGTTCGGTCGGGCTGCGTTGATATGACGTTCGTCTGGGTTGTGTCGAGCAGCGTGATAACGCGGCGACGACACGGCCCGCGACACCGGTTCGGCATCTCGTCCAAGCGGCCCGCCCGACCGACGCAGGTACGGGCGTACCGCCGGCAGTCACGACAGGAGCACAGCCGTGATCGCGAAGAGCTGGACCCGCGCGGCGACCGCGCCGTGGCCGGCTCCGGCATGCGGCCGCGGCGTACTCACGCCGCCGGCCCCCTCGGCCCACCGAGCCCCGGCCGCGTCGGCCAACCGGCAGGCGCCCGCCCGCTCCCGCGCATTCGCGGCGCCCGGCCAGGCGCGGTGTGCCGCACCGATCATCGGTCCGCTGGCCGCGCCCCCCTCATAGCGGCGCCCGCGGGCCGGCACCAGGTACAGCACAACCCCTCGGCGGCAACACAGCCGCTCCGCCCGCAGCGTCGCGGCGGCGTTCTCACCGCATCTCAGCTCCTCCGCTTCCTTAATTTGTCCCCGGTACCGGGAGGTGATCGCCGTGGCCACCGCCACGACAAACCTGCTCAACACGCCGCTCGAGGACCCACGGGCCGAGCGTGTCCGACGGGCCGCGCTGTCGGCCTACGTTGATGGAAAGATCACCTTCGCGCAGGCCAACTCTCGCGTCCGCAAGGCCATCGAGCGCTTCCACAGCTGACCGAGCCGGGCCGCGCCGGCCGTCGGAGGTGGCGAGGATCCGGGGTTCCCGGGCCCCTGCCGGACGCGAGGCCTGGGTTCTTGCCGGCGGTTCCTGCTCCGCTGCCCGAGTCCCGCCCGGCCCGCTCACGGAACGGCGCCGGGCGCGGGCCCGAGCATGGGGGAAGTTCGGACCTGAAAGAGGTGGACGGCCGGGCGCCCGGGCGATCGGGGGGTGAACCCGGGCGGCCGGCCTGTCCTACTAATAACAGTCAGCGCACGAGCGGTCACGCTTCGCCCGCCGACTTGCCACCTGCGCAACCGGCATCCCACTGCTACGGCATACGTGTGGGAATGTCCGCACGGCCCGGCGGCCGGCCGGCGAGCGTCTGGCCGGCGCACCGTCAGGCCCCTGGTCCGCTGGCTACTCCGGTGGGCCTTGCCCGTGCTCGGGAGGCGTCGGCGCGGAGCGCTGCGGGGACGTCGGCGCGGTCCGCCTCACGGACGCGGTGCCGGGTGGGGGCGGGCGCGACCAGCCACATGACGTGGAGCCCGGAACCGGGCCGCCAGGCGTCCGTGCCTCGGCCAGTTCCGTCGCCAGCCCCTGGTGGGCCCCCGCGGGGCTGGCGGAACCGGCCTCACTCGCCTCCACGGCGGCGGCGCGGTCGCGCGCGAGACCCGCGATGCCGGCGGCGATGAGCACCAGCGCGAGAACGAACGCGATGAAGTGCCCCTCGGCGGGTGCTGGCTCGTCGAACATGGTCAGGCCCAGCACCACCGGCAGGAAGGCGGACACCCCGCTGGTCACCGGGAAGGCGACCACGGCCGCCTGGCCCTGCAGGCCACGCTGCTCGAGGCTCACCGCGAGCACCGAGAAGATGATGAGCAGGTAAGGCGCCGGGGTCCGGAGCAGCTCGAACAGGTAGGCGCCCAGGAAGCCGCCGGCGCGGCGCTCGTCGAGCGCGAGCCCGAACTGCCGGGTGGCGAGCGTGGCGATCGCGTATGCGGTCCCGGCGGCGACGCCGAACCCGAGCGCGGCGGTGGCGACCCGCTGCCTGGCCGCCGCCCTGTTCGCGCCGAGGGCGGCGAGCAGCGAGAACACCAGCCCGAACGACAGGAACAGCAGCAGCACCCGGTTGCTGGCCAGCGAGCCGACCTGGCCGTGCTGCTCGAACGCGTAGGCGAGCAGGCCGACGCCGGCGACCATCACACAGATCGCCACCACACCGACGCGGCTGAGGTGCTCGCGCAGCGCACAGCCGGCGAGCAGTGTGAACACGATCATGTCGAGCGCCATCACCGGGCCGATCATGGCGACCGGGGCAACGGACAGCGCGTACACCTCGAGCACGAAGGCCGCCATCTCGACGGTGAGACCGAGCAGCCACAGCGGCCGGCGCACGAGCCGGGCCAGCAGGCCCAGGCCCAGCCCGCTGCCAGCCTGTTCGCGGCGTGCCGCCACCGCCTGCATGAGCGGCGCGACCCCGTACAGCGCCGCCGAGCCGACCGCCGCGGGCAGCCCGTAGGCGATGGCGGTACTCACCGGCCGCTCCCAACCGCGCCACGGCCACGGCCAGGTACCGCCGCCGTGCCAGTGCCCGTCCTCACCGGCCAGGCGTGAGGCCGACCTGGGCCAGGGCTATACCGAAGGCACGTTCCCAGTCCTCCGGGCCGCGCGCGATCCGTCGTATCGGTGGCTTCACCCGGTCGAGCGCCGCCAGCGCCGAGCGGGCGAGCGCGCGAGGGTCGCGCCCGGCGATCTCGGCGCCGCCCTTCTCCAGCTCACCCTGCAGGTTGTCGCGGCCGTGGCCCGGCACCACGTCGAGCAGCAGCAGATCGCGGCCGATCACGCGGGCCTCGCTGCAGGTGTCGCCGGACGAGGTCACCACCAGGTCGGCGGCGGCCATGAGCGCGGGGATGCGGTCGGTGAAGCCAAACGGGATGACCCGGTGCTCACGCTCGGCGAGCGCCGCGAGCTTGCGCGCCAGCTTCGCGTTATGGCCGGCCACGGCGAACACCCAGACGCCGGTGGCTGCCAGCGCCTCCGCCGCTTCGACCAGTGGGCCGAGCCCCCAGGATCCGGACATCAACAGCACGCATCGGCTTTCCAGCGGAATACCGAAGGCCAGCCGGGCATCACGCTGGGTTGGTGCCTCGTAGAACGGCGCGCGCACCGGAGCCGGCACGACGGCGACCTCGGCGGACGGGTGGAACCGGCGCACGTAGCGCACCGCTGTCTTTGAGGTCACCAGGTAGAGATCGGTGTTCTGGTGCACCCACAACCGGTGCGGGCAGACGTCGGTACAGAACACGACGGTGACGAGGCCGGGGAAGTCGGGCTTGATCCGGCTCGTTGCCGCGGCGCCGGTGGCGAAAATGGAGATCACGAGGCTTACTGGCTCTGTGGTCAGCTCGTCCCGCATCCGCGGCACCAGGAAACGGCTGGAGACGGCATCGATACCGGTGGCGATCCGTCCGCCGGTACGCAGCTGGTTGAAGTGGAACGCGTCGTACAGGCCAGGAACACCGACCATCCCACGGAACACGGCCTCACCGATCCGGCCACCCGGGCCACCGAGCATCCGCAGGCTGTCCAACGTGCGCACCCGCATCTGCCGGGCCTCCAACGACACGGCGCACGCCTGCGCCATGACATGGTGGCCCATCCCGAGCGAACCGGTGAGAAGCAGCGCGCCGCCGCTCGGCCGAGGCCGAGTCGTCGGGACCGGGAGCCCGCCAGCCCCAGCCCAGGGCCCAGTGCCGGTGCCGGTGCCGGTGCCGGCGGCGCGCGCGGCACGGACCTGGGGATCGGGCGCCGTGGGCACGTCCTGGGGACGAAACGGAACGGTCGGGATCTGGGCCGGGTCGCCGGGGGCGCGAGCCAGACCGGGCCGCCGGCCCGGCTCGGTGGCCATCACCGCTCCCCCGACGCCGCGGGGACGCCGGTCGACCGGGCGGACGGCGCGGCCTCCTTACCGCCCTGCTCGGCCGCGGGCTTGCCACTCGCCGCGGCCGGGACGGTCGCCGAGGGCCGCGGCCGACTGGCCGGAGGCCGGGCCGCGGACGCCGGCGCGACGCCGTCCTCCCGGTTGCCTCGGTACCACTCGATGTACTGGCGGACGCCGTCCCGGAACACGGTGGTCGGCCGCCAGTCGAGCAGTCGCGCGGCCAGTTCGGCCGACACCTCCCTGCCCCGATAGTCGCCGGGCCTCGCGGGAACGTGTTCAATCTTGATGTCGGGGAAGTGAGCTCGGACAGCCTCGGCCATGTCGAGCACGCTTACCCGCTCGGCGCCCTCCAGCGCGATCGTCGCGTTCTCGGCCGCTGGCGTCGTCAACGCGCGGACATGCGCGTCAGCGAGGTCGCGGACGTACACGTAACGGCGGAACTGCTGCCCGTCGCCCGCGACTGTCAGCGGCTCGCCGGCCAGCGCGCGGGCCACGAACCGGGCAAGAACCAACTCGTCGCGCATCCCTGGCCCATAAGGAATGCCATAACGCAGGATCGTGAACGGTAGACCGTAGGTCTCCCGGTAGCTGTGCAGCAGCAGCTCCGCCGCGAGCTTGGTCGACGTGTAGACGTGCCCGGCCCGGTCCAGCTCGATGAACGCATCCTCCGTCAGTCCGCGGCCCTGGCCGCGGTCGGCGCCGGTGTCGGCTCCGGCGCGGCCGTCCGGAGCGTCGCCGGGCGTCTCGGGAACCGCGCCGTAGACCCAGACCGTGCTGGCGAACAGCACTCGGCGCAGGCCGCACCGGCGGGCCGCCTCGCAGACGTTGCCGGTGCCCTCGACGTTGAGCCGCACGGTGCCCACGGGGTCGGCAAAGGCGATGTCGACGTTCGACATGCCGGCGATGTGGAACACCGCGTCGCATCCGTCGAGGGCGGCGACCACCGCGTCCAGGTCGAGGACGTCGACCGCCTGGCCATCGGCGCGCGGGTCGGCGTTGCTCACGTCGAGGTCGAGCGCGCGAACCTCGTGGCCCGCGTCGAGCAGTCGGTCGACGACGTGTGCGCCGATGAATCCGGAACCGCCAGTAACCGCAACTCGCATGTCTGTGCTCCAAAGAGGAGGGCCGCCACGACGAGGAGACCGGCCGGGCCCACGCCGCCTGGCCGGTCCGCGGGGCGGACGAGACGGACGATGAGGACTAACCGCCCGGGGCCGCCGCACGCCGATGCCGGCGGCCGCACGGCGGTCCCGGCCCGCCGGGCCGGGCTCGTCAGCCGGCCAGGGTCAGGGTCCGCAAGGCCGCCGAGAGGGCCGCCAGAACGTGGTCCGCCTCCTGGTCGGTCATGTCCGAATGAACGGGCAGGCAGATGTGTCGCGCACAGATGTCCTCGGCGACGGGCAGCGTTCCTCCGGCGTGCTCCCCGAAGACCGGCTGCTGGTGCAGCGGCGCCTCATAGACCTCGCCGGCCAGTCCGACGCCGTGCCTCTCCTTGAGCTCCTTGCGCAGCGAGGAACGGTCGACACCGGGCCAGGGAATCACGACGTACTTGTAATAGTTCGTGACGTCTCCCAGCGGGACCTGGATGCGCCGCACACCAGCGAGATCATCGATGGCCGCGTCATACCTGGCAGCAATCCGTGCACGGTTAGACAGGAACTCCGGCAACCGGCGAAGGTGTACGAGGCCGGTGACGGCGTGCAGCTCGCTCATCCGCCACGCATACCCCTCCCGGATGTGCACGTTGCCGAGAAAACCGGCCTTCCCCTGGTCACGGTAAAGGAGCGCCTCGTCCCGTACCCGTTCGTCGGCGGTGAGGATCATTCCACCCTCACCGCTGGTGATGACCTTCGTCGGGTAGAACGAGAACGCCGCGGCGGCGCCGAACGACCCGGCGTGCCGGCCCGCCCGGGTCGACCCGTGGGCGTGGGCCGCGTCCTCGACGAGTATCAGTCCACGCTCGGCGCACAATGCCTCGACGTCGCCGATGTCCTCCGGGATGAGGCCACCGATGTGCACGATGACGACGGCCTTGGTGTCCTTCGTCAGCGCGGCCTCGACGGTGGTCGCCGAAAGCGCGAGCGTGTCGGGGCCGACATCCGCGAACACCGGGCGCCCGCCCGCGCGCAGCACGGCGAAGGCGGTGGCCGCGAAGGTGTTGGTCGGCAGCACGACGTCCGCGCCGGCGACGCCGACGGCCCGGAGAATGATCTCCAGCGCGGCGGTCCCGCTGTTCACCGCGACGGCGAAGGGCGCACCGTGCGCGCGCGCGAAGGCGTCCTCGAACTCCCGGGTATATGCCCCGAGCGTGAGCTGCCCGCTGGCCAGGATCTCCGTCGCCGCCGCCGTGATCTGCGCCCGGTCAGCCTCGGAGAAGACGATTCTCGCCGCTGGAACCCGCACCCATTCCCCCTGTCTTCCCGATGGCGTCACCCGAAGCTCGGATGCTCATGGCCTTCCAGGCCTTTCCAGGCCCACACCCGCGGTGAGCAGGCGCGGCACTCCCGCGGCGCGGCGCCATCAGGGGCTCCGTAAGACACGACAAAAGCCACGGCGAAAGGACGGTCGCCGAGGCCAGTCGGCGGCGCGTCGTCGGCCGAAACCACTCGGCGGGCGTGCCAGCGGGCACCGGGGACCGGAAGCACTCGAACAGTCGGGTCAGCGACCGCCGTCGTCCGCGCCCTGATGTCGTCGACACCACCACCGTCAGCAGAACGTTAACCGCTCTCGGCCAATCCGGCCTGCCGTATCCGGAGAACGAGATCCGAATACTTCCCGTCCCGCCACCCATCAGCACCGTGTGTTCCCGCCTTCTCCCCAATCGGCTGCCCCCCATCCCCGCCCAGCCCACCCCACCACCGGCGAGCACACCCCGATTCCGCCCACCCCCGCCGCGGCCCCAGAAGTCCGGCGAACCACCCATCCGGCGGGCTTGACCTGGGTAGTCCGCATTGGGGCCGGTAGCGGGCGGTGAAGACGGCGAGAGAAGCGAGCACGCCGGCGTGTCCCGTGGGGCCGATCCCGTGAGGTGCGGGGAACGCGGGGCCGGGGAACGCGGCGCGCCGCAAACGGACGTCCAGGAGTCGGCGTGCCTACAGGCAACGTATCCAGCGGATCGGTCTACCCGTGGCGCGGACGGGCACCGCCGATGCGGATCAGATCCATGAACAACGCGGACGGCGCGGAACCATGACGCGGCGAGGAAGTCGACCTCAAGGATCGGCGAAAGCGCGGTCCCGGGCCGGCAGTCCATGCAAATGTGGACACCCCGGCGTCCGTTACTCCTGGCGTACGGGGGGAACGCAGGAGGTGCGACCGTCGGGGTGTGACATGAGCCTACGTCCCCCGCTTGTTCGGTTGGGAGGGGACCAAAGTCCCGGCTTTGACCTCTAGCTCGCCGCGCGTCGTCTACGCTCCGAACATTTAACGTGACTCTCAGGCGTCACTCATTCCAAAACCCGAGCTCACTGCCTGGAAGCCGGCCGCACGGAACCGCCCGGAGCCACCCACGCCCGACAAGACCGTGTGTGACTGTGTCGGATCTGTTGCACGGCGGAAACGACCGGATGCTTCACTGTGGCCGTGCCGCTGCGAGAAGTACACGACGCGCACCGTCATCTCGGCGTCCTGCCCGCCTTTGGCTTCTATGGGGGACCGCCGGTAACGCCGGACCTCGGCGCGCGAGCGACCATCGCCGAGCTCAGGGCCGACCTGGACCGGGAGGGCACCGCCAGAACCCTCGTGATCCCGAACTACGGCGTTCCCGACGTCGGCGTCACATTCGGCTTCAACGAGCTGTGCCTCGAGGCCGCTCAGGCCGACGACCGGATCCGCGCGGGCCTGTGGGTCTCACCTCGGCCGGCGGACGCGGAGTTGACCGAGAAGGCGCTGTCGCTCGCTGGCGAGCCGGGCGTCGTCGCCCTGAAGCTGAGCTTTCTGCTCGGCGGACGAGCCGACGCCGCCGAGTGCGCGCCCCAGCTCGACGCCATCTTCGCGACGGCCGCGGCCCACGACCTGGTGGTGCATGTCCATACGTCGCCGGGCGCGGCGTCCGACATCGACCTGGTCGGGCTCCTGGTCGACCGGTACGCCGACAACGTCCGCATCCACCTTGTCCACCTCGGTGGTGGGGTGAGCGGGCACATCAAGCTGATCGGCGGCCGGTTCTTCGACTGGATCGCGAGCGGCAAGCGGGTCTACACCGACACCAGCTGGGCGGTGGGTTTCGCGCCCCGCTGGCTTGCCGCCGAGATCGAACGCCGTGGCGTCGGCCACGACCGGCTCCTGTTCGCCAGCGACGAGCCGTGGGGCGACCACCCCGGTGAGCTCGCCCGACTCGCGGCGGCGGTCGGCGACGGCGAGCTGGCCCGCCACGTCTTCATGGACAACTTCGCGTCCCTGTACGGATCGGGCGTGACCTGACCGGCGGCCCGCCGCCATCGCGCGGCCGGCCCGGCCGCGCCCGACGGATGCCCCAGGCGGCCAACCCGCCGGCGCCACAGCGAAAAACGCCGGGCGACCCGGAGATTAGGCCCACAGCGGGGCCACAGACCGACGGGCGCCGCCCGCCCACAGTGGAACCGTGCCAGCCGGACCAGACCCGTTCAGACCACCGAGAACCCGACCATGCCACGGCCTCTCGCCCGGGGTTCCTGCCGGATCGGCGGCAGGGTCCCTGCCGGATCCGGGGTCCCTGCCCGATTGGCGAAGCCGATCGGGGAGGTCTGGGAGCCGATCTGGGAGGTAAGCGAGCTGGGAGGTCGTCAACACCGAGGCGACGGCCACGGCGGCAGAGATCCGCCCGCCGCCAGAGACGTCATGACCAGCACCAGAAGGACCCGGAAGCCAGGCAACGCGCGGATGCGCAGAGAGGAGTCGCCGCCCCGATGGAGCTGACCGAGCTGGAGCAGCAGAGTCTGACCGAGGTCCCCCACCCGTCGCTGCCGCCCGGCAGCAACCTCTACGGCTCGACGAAGATCTTCCCGGATTACCAGGCCGAGAACGGCGAGTGCTACCTGACTCTGATCCACGGCATCGCGCACGAGTCGTCGGTCAGCTTCGTGGCGATCCTGCAGGCGACCCGCGCGCTGAGGAAGGGCTTCGAATCGGTCATCTACTTCTATGGCCCCGGCGCGATGAACGCGATGGCCACCCGCGGCTTCCCGCGCACCGGCGACTCGGCCTTCGCTGGCGAGCACAACATCAACAACCAGCTGGAGACCTTCATCAAGGAGGGCGGGAAGGTCTACGTCTGCCGGTTCGGCCTCTCGCTGCACGGCCTGCGCGAAGAGGACCTGATCGACGGCGCGATCCCGGCGCACCCGCTCGACATCCAGGACTGCGTGATCCATTACGCACGCAAGGGCGCGATCATCAACTCGACCTACATGTTCTGATGACGCCGCCGCCCGCCCCCGCCGAGGCGACCGGCGCCACGGCCGGCGCCGGCGCCGGCGCCGGCGCCGCAGCCAACGCCGGCACCAACGCCGGCACCGCCGACCGCGCCCGTTCCGGCACCTCGGCGACTGGCACGAGCGCCCCCGGGTCCGGCACCACCGCGACCGGCGGCGGCAAGGTCCAGGGCCAGGGCCCGCGCCTCGACCTGAGCCAGGCCGCGAGGCCCGGCGCGAGCCTGGAGACGAGGATCGGCCTGGCCGTGCAAGGCGTCCGGCTCACAGCGCCGGTGCGCCGCACCGCCGGCGCCGGGCCGAGCGACGACGGCCACGTGGTGCTTGGGGGCCGGGGCGCGGCACTGCCGATCGTCGCGACCAGCCGGTACGAGGTGAACGCCGGACGGCTGCTCTACGACGGCACGGACCTCGGCGTGCCCGTCGAGCCGGTGCGCCGGCCGCGGTTCTACGACCTGGTCACCGCGGACGGCGTCCCGTACGAGCAGATCGCCCGGCTGCACGGCGCCGACGTACTCGCGACCACCGTGCTGCAGACCTGCGTGCGCTACCAGGAGCCGGACCGATGCCGGTTCTGCGCCATCGAGGAGTCGTTGCGGTCCGGGGCTACGACCCGGCTGAAGACGCCGGCGCAGCTTGCCGAGGTCGCCAGGGCCGCTGTCCAGCTCGACGGGGTGCGCCAGATGGTGATGACGACGGGCAGCACCGCCGCGCCCGACCGCGGCGCCCGGCTGCTCGCCGAGGCGACCAGGGCCGTGCTCGCGGCCGTGCCCGGCCTGCCCGTTCAGGTCCAGTGCGAGCCGCCGGGCGACCTCGCCGTGCTTTCCGAGCTCCGGGCCGCGGGGGCGAGCGCGATCGGGATCCACATCGAGTCGCTGGACGACGCCGTCCGCGCCCGCTGGACGCCGGGTAAGGCGACCGTCCCGCTGGCCGCCTATGAGGCGGCGTGGGCCGAGGCGGTCCGCGTCTTCGGGCGCAACCGGGTGTCGACATACCTGCTCGTCGGCCTCGGTGAGGACCCGGACGAGCTGGTCGTCGGCGCCGAGCGACTGATCGGCATGGGTGTCTACCCGTTCGTCGTCCCGTTCCGCCCGCTGGGCGGGACGCTGGCCGCCCGCGACGGCGCTCGCGCGCCGGATGCGGGCGTCGTGGCCGACGTGACGCGCCGGGTCGCGGCGGCGCTGCGCGCCGCCGGGATGCGCGGCGCCGACCAGGGCGCTGGCTGCGCCGCCTGCGGTGCCTGTTCGGCACTGCCCGAGGCAGGAGGCTGACCCATGGCAGGTGACTCCGCGACCGGTTGTGGCTGCGGGTGCGAGGCGTTCACGAAGACCATGGGCGGGCGCCGCGAACCGCAGACCAGGCCTCCCGGCTCGGCGGCTCCGGCCCGGCCGGAGCCCCGGACGCTGACGATCGGACCGGTGAACGGCGCGCGCGGCCGCGGCTCCACCGCCGCGGTGGCGTCGACGAGCCTCAGCCACACCGATGTCGAGCCCGCCCGGCACCCGCCCGAGACCGCCGGCAAGGCGCCCGGGGATGCCCCCGACCAGGGCAACGCGGCCCTCCCGCGACTGGAGGCGGCCCGTCAACCGCCCGAGCGGACCGGTGGGGCCGGGCCGGCGCTGCTCACGGCGAACCCATACCCGATCCGGCCGCCGCGTCCGGTGGACACGCTCGCGGTCTGGGGCGATCCCGGCACGCTGCTGCGCCGCCCTCGGTACCTGGTCGAACAGGCGCGGGATCCAGCCACGATCGCCGCGTACCGGCGCCTGCGCCGGGCGGTCTTCGTCGACGAGCAGGGCATGTTCGACGACGGGCCGGTGGGGGATCTCGACGAGGCCGACGAGGACCCGCGCACCGTCGTGCTGGTGGCCCGCAGCCTGGACAGACCGGGCGACGGCGAGGTGGGCGAGGTGATCGGCGGGGTGCGGCTTGGCCCGGCACCTGCCTGGAGCGGCGACGACATCGGCTGGTGGCACGGTGGGCGGCTGGCTGTGGCCGCCCATGCCCGCGAGCGCTACGCCGGCGTCGGTGGCGCGCTGGTCCGAGCGGCGTGCGCCCACGCCGAGGCGGCCGGCGCGCTGCGCTTCGACGCGACGGTCCAGCCGAGCCGGGAGCGGTTCTTCGGCCGGCTCGGGTGGATGACGGTCGGCCCGACCACGGTGCGCGGCGCGCCGCACGTGCTGATGCGCTGGCCGATCGACCGGGTCGCGATGCTCGCCGCGACCACCAAGGCGCCGCTGGGCGCGCTGCTCGGTGCCCTGCGCCCCGGCGGAGCCGGCTTCGTCGGCGACGACGGCGCACCCGTGCCCGGTACCGGCCTGGTCGCGGCCTGCGACGCGATCCTGCCGACGATGGTGGACCGGGACCCGTTCTGGGCCGGCTGGTGCGGGGTGCTGGTCAACCTCAACGACCTCGCGGCGATGGGGGCCAAACCGCTCGGCATGCTGGACGCGGTGGCCGGGCCGACGGTATCGCGGGTGAGCCGGGTACTCGCCGGCCTGCGCGCCGCCGCCGACGGCTTCGGCGTGCCGATCCTCGGCGGCCACACCCAGCTCGGGATGCCCTCGGCGCTCGCGGTCACCGCGATCGGGCACACCGACGCGCCGATCCGCTCGGGCGCCGGCCTGCCCGGCCATGCCGTCACCGTGACGGCCGACCTCGCCGGGCGATGGCGGCCGGGCTACACCGGCCGCCAGTGGGACTCGACGTCGGGCCGGCGCACCGCCGAGCTGCGCGCGATGCTCTCGCTGACGGGGCGTCACCGGCCGGTGGCCGCCAAGGACGTGAGCATGGCCGGCGTCGTCGGCACGCTGGGCATGCTCGCCGAGTCCAGCGGCTGCGCGGCCGAGCTGGATGTGGCCGCGGTGCCACGGCCGGCCGGAGTGGCGGCCGGAGACTGGCTGACCTGCTTCCCGGGCTTCGCGATGGTCACGGCGGATGTCGAGGGCCGGCAGATGCCCACGAGCTCGCCGGCGGTCTCGGCCCGTTGCGGTCGGCTGCTGTCCGGCAGCGGCGTCTCGCTGCGGTGGCCGGACGGGCTGTGCACTCCCGTCCTCAGCGGCCACGTGACCGGAATGGGCCCGGCATGAGCAAACTGAATAGTGGAGAGCTCGAGGGATAGTCATGGCCGTCGTCACCATCGCCGTCGTGTCAGACTCGTTCGGGCGAGACCTGGACGAGTGCATGCGTACGGTCGCCCAGCACATCGAGACGGCCAGGGCCCGCGGCGCCCAGTTACTGGTGCTGCCCGAGGCGGCGCTCGGCGGGTACCTGCTGGAGCTCACGTCAGACGCCGACCCGGGGCCCGTCGGCAGCGCGCCGCTGCTCGACCCGGACGGCCCGGAGATCGCTCGCCTCGTCGATCTGGCTGGCGACATGGTCGTCTGCATCGGCTACTCCGAGCGAGCCGGCCACCACCGTTACAACAGCGCGGTCTGCGTCGGCGGCGGCGCGGTGCTCGGCCGGCATCGCAAGGTGCATCTGCCGCTGGGCGAGGTGGCGTCCTACGAAGCTGGCGACCAGTTCCGCGCCTTCGACACCCCGATCGGCCGGATCGGGATGCTCGTCTGCTACGACAAGGCGTTTCCCGAGTCGGCGCGCAGCCTCGCGCTCGCCGGAGCGGAGATCATCGTATGCCTGTCGGCCTGGCCGATGTCACGTACACACCCATCCGACGACCTGGCCCTGGACCGGTGGCGCTACCGCTTCGACGTCTACGACGAGGTGCGCGCGCTGGAGAACCAGGTCGTCTGGGTGTCGGCGAACCAGGTCGGGCAGTTCGGGTCGTTGACCTTCGTCGGAAACTCCAAGATCGTGCACGCGAACGGTACCGTGCTCGCGGCGACCGGCGACGACCCAGGGATGGCCATGGCTCACGTGGACGTCGAGGAAGCTCTGCACGTCGCCCGCCGAAGCATGAACCACCTGCGCGACCGGCGCCCGGAGGCCTACGACATCCAGTGCCTGCTCGCCGGCGAGCCGACGATGCGCCAGCCCTTCGCTCGCGTCCCACCGGCTCGCACCGGCTGACCCGCGCGCGACGCGACGGGGCGCCGGTCCGGGACCCCTAGACGGCCCACGGCCGCCGCAGCTACCAAGGAGCGAGACCGCCATGTCCCCAGCGGCCACCGAGCGCGTCGTCATCGTCGGCGCCGGCGCGGCCGGCCTGCTGGCCGCCGTGCTGCTCGCCCGCGCGGGCCGCCAGGTGCTGGTCGTCGACCGCGACCCCGCGGCGGCCGGCTGGCCCGGCCCGGCCGCGCCAGGCGCCGCCGAGGTCCGGGCGGACCCGAGGGCCGTCCTCCCGCGGGCGGGCGTGCCGCAGGCGCGGCACTCGCACGCCTTTCTCGCCCGGTTCCGCGCGCTGCTCGCGACGCGGACGCCCGATCTGCTGGACGCGCTGCTCGCCGTCGGCGCGCGCGAGATCCGGATCACCGAGACCGCCCCGCCGGAGATCCGCGCCGCTCTCGCCGCCGGCCCCACGGCTCTCGCCGCCCTCGCGGACCTCGCCGCCCCCTCCGGCCCGGCGGATCCGGCCGGCCGGTCCGGCGTGGTCGGCGGCGAGGTCCCTGCCTGGCTCGCCGGGAACCCCGACGAACTGATCGTTCTCGGCTGCAGGCGAGCGCTGCTCGACGCGACGCTGCGGGCAGCGGCGCTGACCGAGCCGGGTGTGACGATCCAGGGCGGCCGGCGCGTCGCCGGACTGGTGACCACACCCGCCGGCCCGTCCGCGCCGGGCGGCCACGGCGGTGTGCCGTGGGTACGCGGGGTGCGGTTCGACGACGGCGCCACAGTCGAGGCCGACCTGGTGGTCGACGCCGGCGGGCGGCTCTCGCCGGTGCACGAGCTGCTCACGGCGGCCGGCGCGCCGCCGCCGCCCGAGCTCGCCGTCCCCTGCGGGATCACCTACTACTCCCGCTTCTACGCGCGCGGCGGCGACCACTCGTTCGCCACCGAGCTCAACCGGGGCCATACCGTCGGCGCCTCCTTCGACCGCTACTCCTGTCTGGTCTTCCCGGCCGACAACGACACGTTCTCGGTGACCTTCGGGGTCCTGCCCGAGGACACCGAGATGCGGGTGCTGCGCCACGACGCCGCCTTCGACGCGGCGGTCCGGGCGATCGGCCTGGTCGCGCCCTGGCTGGAGGGCAGTCGACCTACCGGATCGCCGACCTCCCAGATCGCTGACCTCCCAGATCGGCTTCCGGACCTCCCAGATCGGCTCCGCAGGCTCCGCCAATCCGGCAGGAACCCCGAATCGGGCAGGGACCCCGGATCCGGCAGGAACCCTGCCGCCGATCGGGCAGGAACCCGGCCGCCGATCCGGCAGGGGCCCTGGGCCGCCGACGCCGACGCCGACGGCACGGGACACTCGGGCCCCGCCGGTCGCGCCCCGGACCGGACCCCCGTAGGCACGGTGGTGCCACTGGGGCCGGTCGCCGCGATGGCTGGGCTGCACAACCGGTTCCGGCCGTTGGTCGCCGACGGGCGGCCGGCGGCGCTCGGCGTGCTGGCCATCGGAGACGCGGCGCTGATCACGAACCCGGCGCACACCCGCGGGACGACGCTCGCCGCGCTCAGCGCCTCCTGGCTGGTGGACGCCGTCACCGCGACGCGTGACCCAGGCGAGCGCGCACTGCGGCTGGATGCCGCGCTGCGCGCGGAGGGTCTGCCCTGGTACCACGACTCCTGCGCGCAGGACGCCGCCCGCCTGGCCCGCTGGCGGCAGCCCCCGCAGCCGGCTCAGCCGACCTCACCGGCTCGGCCGACTCCACCGGCGCAGAGGCGGCCGGACGAGCCGGAGGCCGTGACGAACAGCGAGGCTTTCCTCGCCGCCGGGCGCGACCCGGTCATCTGGCACGCGTTCGCCCGGCTGCAGAACCTGCTCGCGATGCCGGCGGACCTGCTCGCCCACCCGGACTTCGTCGCGCGAGTCCGCGCCGTCCAGGCGTCCGGCTGGCACCCACCGCAGGTGGCGGGACCGAGCCACGACGAGCTGGTGGCGACCGCCCAGGCGGCGCTGGCCCGGTCCGGTGACGACGGCGGGGCCGGGACCTCCAGCGCCGCCGGCCCGCCACCAGACCTCCCGGATCGGCTTGGCCGACCCGGGAAGGAACCCGGGCTCCGCCGACCTGCCAGGGACCCAGTCGCCGATCGGGGAGGAGAGCCGACGCCGTGACCAGCGCCAGCCGGTCTCGCCTGCTTCGGATCGCGCTGCTGACGTACTCGACCAAGGCGCGCGGCGGGGTGGTCGCGACGCTGTGCCTCGCGGAAGCGCTCGCCCGCGCCGGCCACCGGGTGGATGTGTGGACGCTCGCTCGCGGCGGCGACGCGGGCTTCTTCCGCCCCGTCGACCCCGCGGTCCGGGTGCGCGCGGTGCCGTTCCCCGACCGGGCGGGCGAGACCGTCGGGGAGCGGGTGCTGCGCTCGATCGACGTGCTCGGCGCGGCCTTCCCGGCCTACGCCGGCACGGCCCCCGGCCCGGGCTTGGGCTCGGAAGGCCACGCGAGCGCCGAGGGGTACGACGTCGTGCACGCGCAGGACTGCATCAGCGCCAACGCCGTCCCCGACTGCGTACGCACCGTCCATCACCTCGACAGCTTCACCACGCCCGAACTGGTCGCCTGCCACGAGCGGGCGCTGCGCCGGCCGTACGCGCACGTCTGCGTGTCGGCGGCGGTCGCGGCGGAGCTCGCCGAGGGCTGGGGCATCACCGCGACGGTGATCCCAAACGGTGTCGAGGCCGGCCGGTTCGCCGCCGCGGCGGGGGAAGACCCGACCGCGCGGGCGGCCCGCGCCGCGTGGCGCGACCGGCTCGGCCGGTACGTGCTCGCGGTCGGCGGCATAGAACCTCGCAAGGGCACCCGCGACCTTGTCGAGGCGATGGCGCTCCTGCGCCCGGTCGCCACACCGGCCCTGGTGATCGCGGGTGGGGAGACGCTGTTCGACTACCGCGCCTACCGGGCCGAGGTGCTGGCGCGGGCGGCGGAGCTGGGCGTGGAGCCGGTGCTGCTCGGGTCCGTGCCGCACGCCGATCTGCCCCCGCTGGTCGCCGCGGCCGACGCCTTCGCCTTCCCGTCCGTCAAGGAGGGCTTCGGTCTCGCGGCGATGGAGGCGCTCGCCGCCGGGGTTCCCGTGGTGACCAGGGACCTCCCGGTGCTGCGCGAGGTGTTCGCCGGCGCCGTCCGCTTCGCCGCGACCCCGGCGGACCTGGCCGCCGAGCTCGGCGCCGCCCTCGCGGCGCCAGACCGGGCCGGCCGCGCCGCCGGCGCGATGCTCGCGGCGCGGCACAGCTGGGATCAGGCCGCGGCCGCCCACGTGAATCTCTACCTCGGGCTGATGTGATGACGGAGGGTTCCCCGCCGTGCCCCGGCCGAACGGCACCGGCCCGGGCGTAGGGGCCGCCGGCTGCCGGGCTGACCAGCCCGGCAGCCGGCGGGGCAGAAGAATGACAGTCCTGATCAGCTTCTCGGTCGGGTTGACCATGTCTTGTCGGCGTTACGCTGGCCAGGCAGGATAGGTCGGTCCGACTACACCAGGACCACGGGCCACAGGCCACGGAACCGCGGGCGATATCGGCTGGTCGTCCCGCGGCCGCGCGAGGCTTCACCATGATCGCGTGGTCGCGGGACGGCGACGATTCCGCGGGCACTGTGGAGCACCGACCACCGCGCTTGGACCACACCAAGCGGGCAGCCGACGAGCCGAATGGCGGACAGCGGGAGATGGACGAGGAAGCACCGTTCTGGTTCGACCATGCGCTGGACGACCGGCCGGAGCACTTCGAGGTCGAGGTCGAAGGCGCGCGGATCAGTTACCGGTGCTGGGGCGTGCCGGACCTGCCGGCAATCGTGCTCGTGCACGGTGGTGCCGCGCACGCCGGCTGGTGGGACCACATCGCTCCGCTGATCCCGGACGAGTACCGGGTGGTCGCGCTGGACCTCTCCGGGCACGGTGACAGCGATCGTCGCGACGACTACACGCTGTCCACGTGGGCCGCCGAGGTGGTCGGCGTGATCGACGACGCCGGCATCGCCTCGCCGCCGATCGTCATCGGGCACAGCATGGGCGGCTGGGTCTCGATCACGACCGCCGCGGAGCATCCCGACCGGGTCGCCGGCATCGTGCTGATCGACTCCCCCGTCAGCGAGTACACCCCGGAGGAACGGGCGGCCCGCGACCGGACCGCGTTCGGCCCGCTGCGGGTCTACGCGACCGTGTCGGAGGCGCTGGCCCGGTTCCGGACCGTCCCGCAGCAGACGCACACCCTGCCGTATGTGATCGAGCACATCGCCCGGAACTCGATCGGCTCGGTCGAGGGTGGCTGGACCTGGAAGTTCGACCCGAACGTGTTCGGCAACCGGACACCGGCGCCCGAGGTACTGCACAAGGTGCACTGCCGGGTTGCCCTGTTCCGGGCCGAGAACGGCCTGGTCACGCACGACATCGGCGGTGAGATGTACAACCTGCTGGGCCGGGTCGCGCCGGTGATCGAGATCCCGCTCGCCGGCCACCACGTCATGCTCGACCAGCCGCTGCTGCTGGTCACCGGCATCCGAACGATCCTCGCCGACTGGGAGCACTCCTCCCCCCAGGAACGCACCGACTAGGGCGGTCCCGTGTCGGACGCTCCGCGCCCCAGACCTCCCTGATCGCTTCGCGATCCGGCAGGGACCCCGACCGGGCGCCGCCTGGTCGGGCGCGGAGCGCCCTCCCCGCGTGGTTCCAGGTCCAGGTATATGACGGCGGCTGGGCTGGTTCCGGGCTGACGAGGTGGTTGCGTTGGCGCCAGCGCTGAGGCGCGGTCACCATCTGTGGTT
This sequence comes from Pseudofrankia coriaricola, assembly GCF_032027725.1. Lineage (NCBI taxonomy): Bacteria > Bacillati > Actinomycetota > Actinomycetes > Frankiales > Frankiaceae > Pseudofrankia > Pseudofrankia coriaricola. The sequence goes on from NZ_JASNFO010000013.1 coordinate 192,687, forward strand.
GGGTTTCGCGCATTGCTCGCCAGCACGAAGTCATACCTGCCGCGCGGCTCGACGCCGAAACCCCTGAGTGTCCCGGTCGGAGGCGGGCGTGTGTCACGTCAGGGTTTCGGCGGCCCAGGCGCTGAGGGTGGGGGCGAGGAGGGGCCAGCGGATGAACAGGCTGCCGGCGGTCGCCATCTCGGCCTGGCGCTCGAGGTACTCGCGGTCACCCCACGGCGGCTCGACGAGGCGCGCGCCCGGCAGCAGGCCGGCCACCGCCTCGGACGTGGCGCGGGGATGGAACGGGTCGCTCGCGCCGCCACGGAAGACCAGCGCTGGGGCCTTGATCGCGCGAGCTGCGTCGTCGGACAGGCCAGGGATCCGCTCGTCGGGCCGGGGGCAGTATGCCGACATCCAGCGCTGCAGGGTGGCGACGAACCGGTCACGGTCCGCGTCGAGGATCCGCTGGCGGTTGTCCGGGTTGGCGGCGATGGTGCCGGCCCAGTCGGGCAGGTCGGCGACGGCGGCCATGTCCCGCGTCCAGGCGGTGGTGATGCTGGCGGTGTAGTAGACGTTGCCGAGAATCATCAGGCCCATCGGGCCGCCGCTGATCCACCAGAGCGCGAGGCCGGCGGCCACCTCGGGATGACGCGCCGCGGTGAGCAGCGAGACGCGGGTGCCGACCGTCGCTCCGATGAGCACCGCCGGGCCGAGGTCGAGATGGGTGAGCAGCGCGGCCAGGGTATCGGCGTGCATCTCGGGCTCGCTCGGCCCCTCGAAGCAGACGTCCGACTCGCCGCAGTTGGGCCGGTCCCAGATCAGCACCCGGTCGTTATGGACCGCCAGCGCCTCGGCGAGCTCCCGCACCCCCGGGGTCTCCTTGGTGAAGCGGCCGCCGGTAGTAATCACCCACAGCCGGCCCTCGTCCTCGCGGTCGCCGACGCCGTCGCCGTCACCGTCACCGTCACCGTCACCGACGAGCTCGTAGGCGATCCGCAGCCCGTTGACCCGCGCGTATGCCACTGCCACCTCTTCGAGAACGTTTCGCCGGTCCGAGACCGTCACCCAGCCAGGCTCTCAGCCCCGCGAACGGCTCAGATCGCTGTTCGGTCGTCCAGTCGCCGTCCGGCGGCAATGCCGCGGGCCGTGGCATCGACCGAGAACGACGCGACCAGCGCACCGTCCTCGGCGTACACCCGGCACTCCGAATGGGTCATGCCATCACCGGCGAACGTCGAGTGGTGGTGGTAACGCATCCACCGGTCCGCCCGGATCTCGGCGTGCAGCGAGAGGCCGATCGCGTTGATGCCCATGGACAGGGTGCGATGCGCCTGGTCCTGGCCGATCCCGGCATGCGGACGTAGCGCGGCGGCGATGGAGATGTGCCCGGCAAACTGCGCCAGCAGGCCGGCGTGCAGCGCCGGGTCCGCCGGAACCTCACGGAAGCGGACCCAGGTGTCGATGACCGACGGTCCGACCGGGGCGGCTGAGTCGTTGTTGTACGCCGCGCCGACCATGCGCAGGTCCCGCCCGGTGACCGACATGTCGTAGGGCTCGCTGTCGTACGGGCCGGCGCAGGGTGGTGCCGGGGCCTCGTGCCGAACGATGTCAGGCGCGGTGACGTCGAGGAACAGCGTGCCGCTGGCCCGGCGCTTTCCGTCCTGGCTCACCTGGACGCCCAGCGTGCTGAACGTCCGTCCTGAGCTGAGCTCCTCGAGCTCGAACTCCAGCGGGAGGTTGGCGTCGGCTACTCGGTAGACGACCAGATGCGCCGACACGACGCGCCGCCCGCCGGTGTGCCGCATCGCGGCGACGACCGCCTGACCAAGGATCTGGCTGGCCTCGACGACGGCGCGCCCATGGTTGGGCCGGATGACACTGACATAGCGGCCTTCGCCGGCTGCCCGCACGTCCATGATGTCGATCAGATCGGCGGCGTCGCCCCAGGTGGGGAACCGCTTGATGGTGGCGTTCCGGGGGTCCTCGCCGGCCACCATGTCGACCAGCTCGACACGCACCCGGTCATGGTCGAATGCCGCGAGATCCGCTAGCCAGTCGAGTCCCGAAGCAGGCTCGGTGAAGCTCCACAGCACGTCGCGACCGTCGACCAGGCCGTCGTCCGTGCCTTCCTCCGGGGCATGCCACTCGGCGACCGGGGCCGCGGCCTTGCCGTCGAGGGTCCACAGCTCGCCGGAGCCCTTGACCGGGCAGGTCACCCGGCGGCCCTCGTTCTGGAAAAGGTCGAGCCGCACGTCCGCGCGGGGGAAGTACAGCGTCGGCCCCTGCCCCGGCTCGCGGACCCGCACCGCCGCCACCGATTCGGCGACCAGCCGGTCCCCCCACCACGCCCTGGCCCGATACGGACACGGGGAGTGTTCAACGGTCAACCCCGCACCCGGTTCGGCCGCGACTGTCACTGGCTGCACGATCCGGAGCGTAATACTCCCATGCCGCACACGCCCGTTCTCGCCGGGCGGCAGGACCGTGGAGGAACTTGGATACGATACGTGGTCAAGCGCACACGGCTGTACGGGCCGCTGAGGCCCGAAAAACGGTTCCCCGGTAGTCGGACATGGGTCCGCCACGCCGCCGCGGTGGTGCTGCCTCGTCGCCAGGACCACCGAAGGGCGGACCGTGGCAGATCAGCCTGCCTATAGGCTTGCTCATCCAACACACATTGATGGCAGCGCCGCGAAATGGGGGCAACAACCCCGGGTAAATTGGGGGGGGGTTGTAAACC
>NZ_JASNFO010000014.1:0-14125 GCF_032027725.1 Pseudofrankia coriaricola
TGTGTCAACTCAGCCTGTCTATTGGCAGGCTGAGTTGACACACTTCGATGTTCGCCGGTCAGGCGGAGTCGCGGGTGACCAGCGAGGTGGGGAGGATGATCTCGGTCGGCTCGGTGAACGGGTCCGTGATCCGCGCCAGCAACAGCCGGACCATCTCCTGGCCCATCAGCTCGACCGGCTGGCGGACGGTGGTGAGCGGCGGGTCGGCATAGGCGGCGAACGCCGCGTCGTCGAAGCCGACCACGGCGACGTCGTCGGGGACACGTCGGCCGGCCTCCCGCAGCGTGCGCAGCGCGCCCATGGCCATCAGGTCGGAGGCCGCGAACAGGGCGTCGATGTCCGGGTGGTCGGCAAGCAGCCGGGCAGCCGCCCGCTGCCCGCTTTCCTCGGTGAAGTCACCGACCGCGACCCGCCCCGCGGATACCTCGTCGCCGGCCTGGCGGACCGCCTCTGTGAAGCCGCGCAGCCGGTCGATGCCCACGCTCATGTCCGGCGGGCCGGCGATCGTCGCGAGTCTGCGCCGGCCGGCGCCGAGCAGGTAGCGCGCCGCGTCGCGGGCGCCGCCGACGTTGTCCGCGTCGACGTAGTCGACCGGGTTGCCGGCGAGCAGGCGGCCCGCCATCACCAGCGGTACCCCGGCGGCGGTGATGGCGTTCGGCATGATGTCGTCACCGTGCAGGGAGATCAGCAGCACGCCGTCGACGTGGCCGTTGCCGACGTAGCGCAGCGCTCGGTCGCGCTGCGCCTCGCCCTGTGCCTGCAGTAAGACGAGCTGGAACTCGGTGGGGCTGAGCGCCTGGTTCACGCCGCGCAGCACACTGGCGAAGAACGGGTCGGCGAAGACCGTGTCCGGGCGCTCGTGCACGATCAGCACGAGCGTGTCCGTCCGGCGTGTTACCAGGCTGCGGGCGGCTCGATTTGGCACGTAGCCCAGTTGGGCGATCGCCTCGTTGACGGCCGCCTGCGCCTCCGCCGACACCCGCGAGGACCCGTTCACCACCCGAGAGACGGTCGCCCGGGAGACCCCGGCCAGCTCGGCGACCTCCTCGAGGGTGGGTGCGCGACGCTGCGCCGCCGCCATGGTCCCTCCCGGGATCTCGCCCGGATCGGCCAGGCCCGGGGTACCTCCCAGCTGGAGGGTCCGCTGGGAGGTACCGGGCTGAGCGTCGGCAGCAGTCACAGGGTTCCGTTCGCGGCGCGGTGCTCTCGGATGAGGCGGGAGTACCAGAGCGCGCTGGTCTTCGGGGTGCGGACGAGGGTGTCGAAGTCGACGTGGATAACGCCGAACCTCATCTTGTACCCCTCAGCCCATTCGTAGTTGTCCAACAGCGACCACACGAAGTATCCCCGCATGTCAACCCCGTCCTGGATAACCTCGCGCACCGCGTCGAGGTGCAGCGCGACGTACCGGAGCCGGCCCGGGTCGGGCACGCTCCCGTCAGGAGCGGGTTCGTCCAGGTAGGCTGCGCCGTTCTCGTGCATGTACCAGGGGGTGCCCGGGTAGTCGGCGGCGAGCCGGCGCAGCAGCGCGGCGAAGCTGCGCGGCCGGATCGGCCAGTCCAGCGCGGTCACGTCCTCGGTGGACTTGACCCGCGTGAGGTTGTCGGCCGCGACGAAGGGCATCGGCGTCGGGTCCGGGTCGGGGCCGGAGACGACGATGTGCGGGGAGTAGTAGTTGACCCCAACCCAGTCGATGGGCGCCGCGATCCGTGCCAGGTCACCGTCCGCGATCGGCAGCTCGGCGCCGGCCTTGGCGAAGTCGGCGACGACGTCCGGCGGGTACGAGCCGCGCAGCAGCGGGTCGAGCCAGAGCCGGATCGACTGGCCGTCGACGAGGCGGACCGCGTCGCGCGCCGCCGGCGAGTCCTCGGGAGACTCTGCCGGGATGAGGTTGAGCGTGATCCCGATGTCGGACACGCCGCGGGCTCGCAACGCCTCGACGCCGAGCGCGTGCGCGAGGAGCAGGTGGTGCACGGAGCGGACGGCCGCATGGGCGCTCTGCACACCGGGCGCGTGCCGGCCGGTGAGGTGGCCCTCGAACGCCGAGCACCACGGCTCGTTGAGCGTCGACCAGTGCTTCACCCGGTCGCCAAGGGCGGTCGCGACATGGTCGGCGTACTCGGCGAACCGGTAGGCCGTCTCCCTGTTGGCCCAGCCGCCCAGGTCCTGCAGCGGCTGCGGCAGGTCCCAGTGGTAGAGGGTCAGCCAGGGGTCGATCCCGGAGCCGAGCAGCTCGTCGACGAGCCGGTCGTAGAAGGCGAGCCCCGCCGGGTTCACCGGGCCGGATCCGGTCGGAACGACGCGCGGCCAGGCCACCGAGAACCGGTAGGCGCCGAGGCCGAGCTCGGCCATCAGCGCCACGTCCTCGCGGTACCGGTGGTAATGGCCGACGGCGAGGTCACCGCTCTCCCCGTCGCGCGTCTTGCCGCGGGTGCGCGCGAACGTGTCCCAGATGCATGGGCCGCGGCCGTCCTCGCCCGTCGCGCCCTCGATCTGGTACGACGAGGTGGCCGCGCCCCAGACGAAGTCCCCGGGCAGGCCGCCGGCGATCCGCGCCGTCAGCTCGTCGGTCTCGGGCAGACCGGTCGCGCCGGTGGCCGAAGCGGTGCTGATAGTCATCCCTTGACCGCGCCTTCCATGATTCCACTGATGATCTGACGGCCGAACACTGCGAAGATCAAAAGAACGGGCAGGGTGCCGAGCGCCGTGCCGGCCAGGACGAGGGTGTTGTCGCGGTAGTAGCCGGCGGACAGCGTGCTGAGCGCGACCTGCACGGTGGGGTTCTGCGGCGACAGGACGATGAGCGGCCACATGAAGTCGTTCCACGCCTGCATGAAGGTCAGCAGGCCGAGCACCGCCATCGCGGGGCGCAGCCCGGGCAGGACCACGTGCCAGTAGAGGCCGAACGTGGAGCACCCGTCCATGCGGCCCGCCTCGAGCAGCTCGTCGGGGATGGCCTGCTCGGTGTACTGCCGCATGAACACCACGCCGAACGCGGTCACCGCCGTCGGCGCGATCACCGCGATGAGGTGGTTCGCCCAGCCGAACTTCTGCATCTCGATGTAGAGCGGGATGATTCCGAGCTGGACGGGCACCATCATCGTGGCGATCACGATGGCGAGCAGCGCGCCCCGGCCGCGGAACCGCAGCTTGGCGAACGCGAACCCGGCTAGCGAGCAGAAGAACAGCGTGCACAGGGTGATCGAGCCGGCGACGACCAGCGAGTTGATCAGCGCCTTCTCGAACTCCACGGTGTCGAAGACCCGGCGGGCGTTCTCGAAGAAATGGCCGCCGGGGAGGAGCGGCGGCGGCGTCTGCCCGACGACGTCGTTCGTCCGCGAGGGGATCATGAAGGTCCAGTAGACCGGGAACGCCGAGAGCAGGACGACGACGATGAGGAACGGGTAGCGCCATAGCCCTCGGCGCTCATCCTCGGAGGCGGGCCCGGGCGCGGGCCGCCTCAGCCGGCGCCAGCCGCCGGAGCGGGGCGGGGCCTGTGGGGAGGCCGTGTCAGCGTCGCCGGCCTTGTCGATCGTGACGCTCATGAGGACCCTCCCGGCGTACTGTCGTCATTCGCGCTTGCCGGGGCTGGGGCCGGGGCCGGGGAGGCGGCGGCCTCGGCGGGCCGACCGGCAGCTTGACCAGCGGGCCGGGCGGCAGCCTGACCGGTGGCCCGTCCGGCGGATCCGCCGGACGAGGGACGGCGTGGGCCACGGTGCCCGAGGCGACGGGTGCCCGGACCTCCCCGACTGGCTCCGCCGATCAAGGAGGAACCCCGGATCCGGGCGCCGCCGCGGGTGAGGAAGTACGCGAACGCCGCGAGGATCACCGTCAGGAGGAACATCAGCCAGGCGACGGCCGAGCCGTAGCCGAAGTGCCGCAGCCGGAAGCCCTCCTCGTAGAGGAACAGCGCGAGTGTCTGGAACTGGCGGTCGGTGCCGCCGCTGACGCTTCCCGGCGAGATGTCGAACAGCAGGGGCTCGGTGAACAGCTGGATCTGCCCGATGAGCGAGACGAGCGCCGTGAAGGCGATCGTCGGACGCAGCGCCGGTAACGTCACGTGCCAGAGCTGCCGCCACGTGCCGGCTCCGTCGATCGCCGCGGCCTCGAACTGCTCCTTCGGGATGGCCTGCATGGCGGCCAGGTAGATCAGCGCGTTGTAGCCCGTCCACCGCCAGACCACCATCATCGCGATGGCGATCTTCGATGACCACTCGCCGGCCTGCCAGTTGACGTTGTCGATGCCGACCAGGCCAAGTAGCCAGTTGAACAGGCCGAAGTCGCGGCTGAAGAGCTGGCCGAACACAATCGTCACCGCGACGATCGACGTGATGTTGGGCAGTAGAACGCCCATCCGGAACAACATCCGGCCGCGCAGCCGAGCATTGAGGATGTGCGCCAGGATCAGCGCGAGCGCCAGCTGCGGCACGGTGCACAGCAGCATCAGCTCGAACGTGTTCTTGACGGCGTTCCAGAAGAACTCGTCGTGCAGCAGGTCGGTGTAGTTGCGCAGCCCGATCATCTTCGCGTCGTTGGGCCGCAGCAGGTCACGGTCGGTCAGCGACACCCAGAACGTGTAGGCCATCGGGAAGAGCCCGAACACGAAGAAGATCATGAAGAACGGCGCGACGAAACCGTAGGGCGCCGTCACGCCGGTCACCCGCCGGACCGCGGACCGGACCGCCCTCGGCCGGCGCGTCGGCCTTGGTGGCGGGGCGTCCAGCCCGGACGCCGGAGGTGCTGTGATGGTCACCGAATCTCCTCCCACCCGATCGCAGGGCTGGCTGGTGGTCATGGGCTGGGTCGGTGGCGGTTTCGCCAATCCGGCAGGAACCCCGGATGGCGAGCCTCGTGCGCGCCAGCCCGGCCCGGGTCAGGGGGACTGGATACTCGCGCGGCCCGCGCCCCACGAGACCCGGGCCGCGCACGGGTCTTCGCAGGGACTTCGCCGACGTGCGGCGACCTTTCCCGCTCTCTGGACAGCGGCCCAGGAGGGCAACGGCTGCCCGGGGCCCGAGGGACGGGAGCCCATCCCGGGGCCGCGGCCCCGGACAGCCGGTCTGGGGGGTCGCGCCACGCCGCTGGCGACGGCGCGGCGCGACCTTCCGGAGGATCAACGATCAGGGCCGGCGTTGATCAGGGCCGGCGTTCGCTGGCGCCCGGTCCAGGTCCAGGTCAGGTCAGCGGGCTGACCAGGTCAGCGGGCTGCCCGCTGGGCCTCGGCCAGGGCGTCCTTCCAGGCGGTGTCCGGGTCGGCCTTGCCCTGCTCGACGAGCTGGATGCCGTGTTCCTCGATCGCCTGCCGGATCGCACCGTGCTTCGGGCCCTGGTACTGGGGGACCAGCTTGAGGGCCGACTCGCCGAAGATCTTGCCGGTCGGCGCGTTGTTGAAGAACGGGTCGGTGAAGCCCTGCACCGTCGGGTCGTTGACGGCTCCGATGGTGGACGGCATGTTGCCGACCGTCTTGAAGACCTTCACCTGGTTCTCGGGCTTGGTCAGGAAGTCCATCAGCTCGTAGGCGAGCTTCTGGTTCTTGCTCTGCGCTGGGATCACCAGCCAGGAGCCGCCCCAGTTGCCGCTGCCGCCGGGAACCGTGGCGACGTTCCACAGGCCCTTGGTCTCCGGCGCGTTGGTCTTGATGTAGCCGGCCATCCAGGCCGGGCAGGTCAGGGTGGCGAACTTGCCCTGCTTCATGGCCGTCGTCCAGTCGTCCGCGAACGGGACCAGCTTGGCGGACTCGCCGTCACCGATGGCCTTCATCACGTTGTCCCAGGCCGTCTTGATGGCCGGGTTGGTGTCGACCACGAGGTCTTCCGTGCCCGGCTTGTAGTAGGCCGTGCTCTGCTGGAACATCTGCGCGTTGTAGAGGTTCTGGCCGGCGTCGAAGAAGGAGGCGCCGGTGTTGGCGTCGCGGAACTTCGTGCCGGTCGCGAAGAACTGGTCCCAGGTCGGCCACAGCGCGCTCACCGCGGCCGGGTCGGTCGGGAGGCCGGCCTTCTGGAACAGGTCGGTGCGGTAGCACATCGCCAGGCCGCCGACGTCGGTGCCGAGGCCGAGTTGCTTGGTGCCGTCAGGCGACAGGAAGGCGTTCCACTTGGCCTCCGGGTAGTCGGCCTTCCGGCTGGTCGCGCCCAGGTCGAGCAGGTTCGCGAACAGCTCGGGCTCGGCCTTGAACTGGGCGACGAAGCCTTCGTCGACACCCTCGATGTCGGCCGCGCCGGAGCCCGCCGCGAGGTGATTGACCAGGGCGTTGTGGTGGTCGTTGTACTCCGAGACCGATTCGACGATCTTGACGCCAGGGTGACTGGCCTCGAAGGCCGCGTAGAGGCCTGCCTCCTTGTAGCCGAAAACGCCGAACGTGTTGATGTGGAGCGTGGTCGTGCCGTTGCCGCCCCCACCTCCCTTGTCGTCACTCCCACCACACGCTGCCGCCGTTAACGCGGTGGCCAGGGCCACCGCCCCGGCCACAGCCGCGAAGCGGCCACGATGTGCCCTCATGAAGCCCTCCCTCTGGCTTCCACGCTCACTGCACTGATCGCGTGTGAGCGCTCTCATGGCTTCGAAACTGTGATGCGCCGTTGCGTCGCTGTCAAGGGTCAGTTGCTCTGAGGTTTCAAAGGCACGTAGTGAGAGATGATCGATACTCTCAGTGATATTCAACCGGTCCGCGAGACCAGCGAGCCCCGGGCGCCGCCGGAACCCAGGCGGATCTCAGGCGACCGGACCCCGCATTCGCGGCCGTTTCACCAGCTCGCATCCGAGATGAAGTTCCTGGTCAGCCAACCGGCCACCGCGGCGCTACCCCACCGACCACCGCGGCGCCACCCGGCCGGTTTCCCGCCCTCCGTCCACAGGACGCGCGCCGGGGCTGGACGTGACCCGGCGCACCATGCAACCCTGAATCACGCGACGCCCCGCCTTGGAAGTCCAGGGACTCCCTCCCCCGTACGTCCAGCCGAGGCGGCCAACCCGTATTGCCGACCCTCAGTCACCTCCGGTGGCCTGCCGGGTCCGGCAAGGGACGGCCGCGGGCCGCCGCACCCGCCATGGTGGAAGGGAAGAGGGAGCCCATGTCCACGATCGAGCTCTGCGACGTCACGCTGGCCTACGACGTCCGGCCGGTTCTAGACCACATCAACCTGACCGTCGAGGACGGCGAGTTCCTCGTCCTCGTCGGGCCATCCGGCAGCGGCAAGACGACCGCGCTGCGCATCGTCGCCGGACTGCTCCGACCAACCTCGGGCCAGGTACTCGTAGGCGGACGGGACGTCACGAAGGTCCCGCCGGCCGACCGCGACCTCGCGATGGTCTTCCAGAGCTACGCGCTGTATCCGCATATGACGGTGCGCAACAACATGGCGTTCGGGCTCCGGCTCGCCGGTGTCCACCGCAAGGAGCGCAACGAGCGGGTGGAGCGGGCGGCCGAGATTCTGGGCATCACCGATCTGCTCGACCGGCGGCCGAAGGCCCTGTCCGGCGGCCAGCGACAGCGGGTCGCGATGGGGCGCGCGATCGTTCGCGAGCCGCGGGCCTTCCTCATGGACGAGCCACTGTCGAACCTCGACGCGAAGCTGCGCACCCAGGTCCGCGCCCAGATCGCCCGGATCCAGCGCACGCTCGGGGTCACGACCCTTTACGTCACGCATGACCAGATCGAGGCCATGACCATGGCCGACCGCATCGCGGTCCTGCACGACGGCAGGCTCCAGCAGCTCGGCACCCCCGAAGACCTGTTCTCCCGCCCGGCCAATGTCTTCGTCGCGGCGTTCATCGGCAGCCCGCCCACCAACCTCATCCCCGGCACCCTGACGACCGAGGACGGCCAGACCGCGCTGCGGGTCGGCGGCCAGACGCTGGTCCTGCCCGCGAGCATCGCCACCGCGGTCGCCGCCTCCAGCACCCCGGACATCCTGGTCGGTGTGCGGCCGCACGATGTCGAGATCAAGCCGCCGGACGGCCCGGCGCTCGGTCTCCAGGTCGATATCGACCTCGTCGAGCGGCTCGGCACTGAGACCCTCGCGCACGGGGAGATGGTCACGGGCTCGGTCAGCGGTGCCGCCGCCCAGGCCGCGCACGCACTGATCGCGGCCGACGACGAGCTGCCCACCGACCCGGAGAAGCATCGGTTCACCGCGGCGCTCGACCCGCACACCCCGGTCACCTCCGGTGGCCGGCTGCCGTTCTACGTCGCGGCCGAGCGCCTGCACCTGTTCGACGCCGAGACCGGCACGACGCTGCGCACCGCCACCCAGTCGCTGGCTACCGCGGCCGCCGCGGCCGCCGGGGCCGCGGCCTGAGCGGACGGACAGACGGACATCCGCGGTTCCGCCTGCTGCCCTGAGCAGGCGGAACCGCCGTCCGTCTCCCTCGCTGCCTGGCTACTCCGCCTGGCTACTGATTACGAAGGCGTCGTGGTCTGGTTACGAAGGCCGTCGTGACCGCCGTGGCTCGGTCGCCTTCCGCGAAGCCATACTGACGGCGCGGGCTGGAATATCCGGCCGCCCGTAGGGACGGTTGCTGTCCGCGGCGGCGCGCAGCATTGTCTCGCGACGGCCGGCGTGCCGCACCAGCCGGGCGCCGACGGCGGCCATCGCGACGGACGCGCCGGCCAGGCCGATCTCGCGGCCGTGCCCAGGCTTGGCGATCTCGCCGGCCTCGCGCGAGGTCGCGTACCCGGTACCGGCATGCTCGCGGGGCCGACGCTCGAGTGCCGGATCCCTGAACGGCTCGTCCGGAGCGTGTCCCGCCGTCGGGGTCATGCGCTCGGTCACCTCGTGGCCCGCGCGCGATCCGCCGGCGGGCGCGCCCCGGTAGGCCGACCCAGCCGCGTGAGGCTCCCCGGTCCCAGAGGCATAGGCACCCTGACCAGCCCCGGCATAGCCGTACGCACCGCGTTCGGGCGTGGCCGCCGGATCACCGTGGGCGAATGCCTCCGCCGGATACGGCTCGTAGTCCGGTGACCCCACCGTCACAGCGCCGTCCGTGCGCTGTATCCGCTCGTGCTGGCCAGCGCGCCGGCGGTGCCATAGAAAACGACCGTGGCTCTCGTTTTTGCCCGCTTTCTTGCCCTCTTCACGGGGGTGCCGAGTCCCTCGGGTTTCCCACTGACCGCGATTGTCCGCGTCGGCAAGCCGGGCACCTGCCGCGCCTGCCTCGCCATTACCCGTGTGGCCCTCGCCGAGGTGGCCGCTACCGCGCAAGGTCAGCCGTTGCCTCATCCCGGCGGTACCGGAGCCTGCTTTCGCCCGGATAGACGCAGCCGCGTCCCGCGCGCCGTGGATCTTGCGACCAGCGACCCGGCCCGGACTGTACCGGTCGGTCAGCTCGTCGATCTCGGCGCTGATCCGGTCCCGAGTCTCTTCGATCTCGGACCTTATTTCCTCAGGCCGCTCGCCCACCGTACGTCCTCCTTCAGCGTCTCAACGGTCTGGGTCGGCGCTGGATGCACCTTCTTGACCGTTCGCTTGGCGACGAGACCGAGCACCGCCGCCGAGAGCAGCAGAATGGCGGCGACAATCAGTGCCGCCCAGCCGAGCGCCATCACCTCTGACAGGCCGAACATCGCGGCCAGCAGCAGGAACAGCACCGCGAAGACCGCCGCTCCGGCAGCGCCGCCGAACATTCCGGCGCCCTTGCCCGCTCGGCTCGCCGACTGGCGGACCTCCACCTTGGCGAGTTCCACTTCCTTACGGATGAGCGTCGACATGTCGGCCGCGACCCCGGAGACAAGCTGTCCCGCCGACGGACGGGCCCCATCCACTCGCGCGTATGCGGAGCGCTCGGCCATCGGTACGGCCGCCGACGAGCGCGGCGTCGTCTGTGGGGAAGCCGCCGCTGCGGCCGTAGTAGCGGTCGCGGTCGCGGCAGGCGTCGCGGCCCTGGCGGGCGCCGGAGTCACAACGGCCGTCGCGCCCTCCGGGCTCCTGGCTGACGCCCGGACGCTCTCCGGCATCTCACCGACCGGCCTGATGATCGGCTCACCGGCAGGCGGGCCGCCGGCGCTGGTCCCGGTCACCGCGGACGCCTGGGAGACGGACCGCGCTGACACGCGAGACGCTTCCGGATATGTGTCGGGGAACGGCTTACGGTACGAATCCCCGCCCCGGCGCTCGTCGCGCGCTCGCTGGTCGTCACGGACGCGGTCATCGCGGAAGGTGTCATGGCCCTTCCGCCTGGATCCGGCCGCCCGGTCCGTCGCCTCCGGATAGACCTCGGTGTCGTCGATGTACTCGCCCCTACCAGCTTTAGTACCAGTACCCGGCGCACGGCCGCGCGCCGGCTCGGCGGGGTACGGTTCGTCGGCTTGGAGGCGGCCTGGGCTGCCCCGATGGCGCTCTGGGCCTAAGCCCGCCAGATCCGAGTCCGCCGGGTAGGGCTCGTCCACCGGCCCTGTCCGCTCGGTGGGACGGCGACGCGTCGTGGCCGCGCGCCCGGACAGGTCCATCGGGCTGTTCCCTCGAGGCGAGCCGGCAGGATCGAAGTTCCCGGCCGGCTCGGGCTTGTCCGTTCTCGCCGCCGCCTTGATCCCCGTACCCAGGTCCTCGCTGTACGGGTGCTCCTCAAGATCAGGAGGCACCGTCCCAGTCGATTTCGACCGTTGCGACCTCGTCATGCTGCCTCCCTGCGTCTGAGTAGCTCGAGGAGACGGGCGCGTGGTCGATGCCCGGCAGGCGAGGAGTTAAGCCTCTCCCGCGTCTTCCGCATCGTGCCTGCGACGTGACGCGGGGACCCCTGGCGGCCCGGGCGAGCCGGCGTCGTCCGTACTAGTCGTTTCCGTCGGCACGGCCGCGGGCGGGCTCGCCGGTGGGGCCGCCGGCGACGGGACGGTGGCCGGGAGCCGGTGTGCCCGGCGCAGGTCGGCGGCCTGGCGCTCATGCCCGAGCCACCGTTCCTCGCGTCGGAGCGAGGCTTCGGCGGTGTCGTCGTCCAGCGACGTGGCCAGCCGCAGTTCCTCGCGAGCGAGCGCGTACTCCTCGTAGCGGGCGGCCATGTGCTCGGCCACGTCGCCGGCCCGGCCGCGGCGCGCCCTCGCATTGCGGTTCAGCTGGTACGCGTCGACGAACTCGTTGGTTTCGCCTCCCCAGAGAGCAGCGCGTTCCGCCCGGGCATACGACGTTCGGTCGAGGCTGCGCTTGAACAACAGCGGAGCGAGGTCGATACCGAGAATCAACAGGCTGAGCAGCACACGCCACGCCTTGACCGAGTTGTCGTCGGCCGTCAGTCGCCAGAAGCCCTTCTCCCGCATGAGCAGGTCGTTCGAGCCCCGGATCTGGGTCCACTGGGCGTCGGCGTACTGGGCGCGGCGCTGATCACGGCTCGTCCGGAACGCGTCCAGCCGCGTCTGGGCGGCGTCACGCTCCGTGCGCAGCTTCGGCACCTGCGCCGCCGCGGCCCGCAGTTCGCCGAGCTTCACCTGATAGACCGGCCCACGGCCGCCGAGGCACCCGTCGCCGCCGGTGAGCTGGCAGTTCACCTCGCCGGTCTTGGAAGTGACCAGGTTCTCGGCCGCCGTCAGCTGTGCGCGCCGGTCGGCGAGGTCCGCCGTGAGCCGTGCCTCGGCCGTGTGCTGACTCTCGTCCCAGGCGGCGAGGACACCGGACAGCTCTTCCTGGCGCAGCTCGGCCACCCGAGGCTCGATCGACGAATCGAAGAACCGCAGCAGCAGCGACTCGCCGACCAGGATCGCGCCGCAGACCGCGATAAAGACCCTTATCGCCCCGGTCGGCAACCAGCGGCGCGGACGAATGTCCTCCTTGTCCCCCTTTCCCTTCACCCGTAGCGGCCGAATTGTGAGCAGCACCGAACGGTCGATGAAGAAGATGAATGCCGCGTAGAACACCCCATACGGCAACGCCGCCAGCGTCGAGGTGCCAAAGCCGAATGCGGCGACGGAGGCGCCCGCATAGGCCGCGAGCGCCGCGGTCAGCAGCATCAGCGCGCCGGCGCTGGTGAATCGGGACCGGTCCCGCTCAGTGACCGTCCGGTGGTCGGCACCGGTGCAACCGATCAGCAGGTTCGCGGCCGTCCGCCGGACGCTCGCTAGTGGGCGCCGCGGCGCGCGGGAGGCCGTCGGCTCGGCGAGGCCCGAATCGAACGCCGGGCCGTCCGCCTCGCGGCGCCGGTCTGGCTCGTAACGTTTGGTTACGAAAGAATCCGGCGCCGGACGATTGGCCTCTTGCCGGCTTGCCTCGTAAAGACCGTCTTCCTGATTTGCCCCGTAAAGAGCATCTTCCTGGTCTGCCGCATAAAGACCGTCTTCATAGTGACCGTCTTCGTACCGGTCCGTCTCATGTCGGCCGGCCTCGCCGTCGTGGCCCGACGGTACGCGCGAGCCGGAGGCGCCATCGACGAGCTCACCGCCGCGCAGCCGCTCGCCGCCGGAGTCCATGCCGGCACCATAGCCGTCACCGTCACTCTCCGCATTCATCATTGGACGCCGCGGTAGCGGCGGTGGCCGAGGATGCCCGCCGGCTGGGCGACGCCCCGAGCGGCTCGTTAACGTCTGCGACAAGAGCGGGGTCTGCCACGGTGCGCATCCGCGTGGCCAACGGCATCGATGCTCCCTCGCCGCACGGCGCCGGGGCTGGACGGAGGACGGGACAGATGGGGCAGATCAACGTCGTGGCGGAGCGTTCTCTCGACGCCGCGCCCGGTCGCGTGCTCGAGCTGGTGTCCGACTATGTGGAGGCGCGCCCCCAGCTGTGGCCGGCGAACATCACCGACTACCAGGTGCTGGCCGGCGGCAAGGGCCCCGGCACCCGGATCGCGTACCGGCTGCACGCGACCAAGAAGCGGATCCGTGATGTCGCCGCCGAGGTGACGGCGCCGGACGAGCAGACGCTGGTCGAGGCTGACCAGAACTCCACGCTGCGGACGGTCTGGCGGGTGCTTCCCCAGGATGCCGGTAGCCGCGTCACGGTGACGACGACCTGGACGGGCGCGGGCGGCGTCGGCGGGTTCTTCGAGCGGATCTTCGCGCCGATCGGCGTCCGCAAACTGTGGACCGCCGTCCTCGACAACCTCGCCGCCCGCGTCTGACTCCCGGAACGGGCCTTGGCGCGCGAGGCGCTCCTTGGCCCGCGAGGCGCTCCTTCGCCCGGCGAGGCGCTCCTTCGCCCGGCCTACCAGACGCGAGCGAGGACGTTGGTGACGTAGCCGTTCATCCGGTCGAGCTTGGGCTTGTCGTCGGGATTGCTTGCCGACAGCTTGCCCTGGGCCCAGTCGGCCGCCCAGGTCGGCACGTTGTGCGCGGCGATCACGTAGATCCAGTTCTTGGCCCACCGGTCCGAGTCGATCCGGTCACGCATCGCGTGTGCAGTGGAGTCGAGCGCCCAGTACGGGTCCAGCGCGTTGTCTTTGGTGATGCCGGGCAGAGTGGTGTTCCACTGGCACAGGCCGAAGTCGGAGTTCGTGTAGTAGCCGATAGCGCCCGGGTCCCAGTTGCTCTCGATCGTCGTGATCCCGCGCAGCAGTCCGCGAGGAACGGTGTACTTCAGCGCGTAGCGGTCCGCGATCGGCATGAACAGGGCGTACGACGTCTCCTTGTGGACCAGTCCGAGCGGACTGCGCTCGCTGGCCGGGATGTACATGTCTCGGTTGATCGTGGGCTGCTTCTGCTGCTGGAATGCGATCAGCGCGTTGCGGGTCGTCGAGGTGAACTTCCCGTCGGTGGGGATCGGCGTCTTGGTTGCCTGGTGCCAGTTCAACGCCCGCTGAATCGCCTTCACGCCGGCCCTGACCGCCGCGATGTCATCGGCGGCGCTGCCTTCGGGGGCCTGCTCGCCGGCGCCGATGCCGTAGTAGGCCCCGAACCCGTCACCCGCCGCGTTGATCGTTCCGCCCCGGCCGTCCGATGGCCAGCCCCCCCGGCCGACACGCACTTTCTCGGGTGTCGTCACGCTCGCCCCTAGTCCCTCGTCCTCACCGCCCGGCCAGCAGCCGGGTCTCCGCGGCAAGGTTAGGGGCGGCTCGGGCCCTTCGTGCCCAAATGCGTGAATCAGCCGGCGACAGAGGCGAGAGGTCGACGACTGGTCGACACGACAAACAGGCGCGGGGCCCGGGGGGGGGGGGGGGCCCCCCCCCCCCCCCCCCCGGGGGAACAAAACCCACCACCAAAAATTACCC
>NZ_JASNFO010000015.1:0-37389 GCF_032027725.1 Pseudofrankia coriaricola
GCGGCGCGTGGCCGCCTCCGGGTCGACCCCACACCCCGGCGCGGTCCCTGTCGGAGCGGCTTCACCGCTCCGACAGGGACCGCTGGGAACCATGGCCACTGCCATTAGTGACCGATGGGGTCCTAATCCGGCCTGGTAGTGGCGCTTGGGGCCGTCTCAGACGACCCCGCCCGCCCTATGGCCGTCAGTCCTGGTGCCGACCACCGATACCGTGCCGGGCAAGGGTCCGGCCGATCTTCCCGCCGAATCCCTCATGCGGCGCCTCATGACGGCCACGCGCGGCATCGTCGGCCTGGGCGGAGTCGCTCGGGTAGACGTCATGCTCGCTGGTCGTCTGGCCCTCGCGCCGCGTCCCGCCTTCGACCCGGTCCGTCCGGACGCTCTCGGCGCGGTCGGACGGGGCGGTGCGGGCAGAGTCGCTCGGGTACACGTCCCGATCCACGGTCTGATCCGCCCGGTCGGCTCGCCGGCTACGACCAGTGCGCCCGGTCGAGGCCGCGGCGTCACGCTCATCGCGGTCCGCGCGCCCCGTCCGCGCCGGCTCCGGCTCCCGCTCCGGCTGCCGCGCCCGGCCGCCACCGCCGAAGAACCGGCCGCCGCCCTGGGCCTCACGCGCGAGCATCCTGCGCTGCGCGCGCATCTGGGCATGCTCGATGTCGCGGAGGCTGCGCACGCTGAGTCGACCCTGCGCGGTCGACGACAGGTACAGCATCGCGGCGCCGAGCGCGTAGAAGAACAGCAGCCAGGTCGCGGCCTGCCGGCCGGTGCTGCCCATCGGAGTGCCCAGATTGCCCAGGTGCCACGGCGTGGCCAGGGTCGGACCGATGACGAACCAGGCGCCGGCCGCGATCGCCAGCCACGCGCCGAGCATCGTCGTTCCTCGGTTCGCACTGACCGCCAGCATCAGTCCACCGACGAAGGCGGCGATGCCGGGCAACACCTCGAGCCAGAACCGCGCCGACGTCCAACTCCAGGTCTGAGTCCCGCCGAACCCGAAGTCGAAGGCGGGTCCGATGAAGGGGATGAGGGCGCCCCACGCGCCTAGTACCATCAGCAGCAGACCTGCGACGGCGCCGCGGCTTCGTGGGATCCGCCAGCTCCCTCTGGCACGGTTGAATCCGGTATCTCCGGTGAGGCTCATCGGTCGGCTCCCTCCACATCAGTTCAGCCGGGTCGGTGCCCAAAATCCCGGCTACTAACCGGATCCGCCCGAACAGGTAGCCCGACTTGCACCCAGAGTGTCGGAAATGTTCACGGATGGTAGCTGGCCGGCGTGGTAGCCGGCCGCGCTTCCCGCGGACGGCCCTTGATCCAGCCACTTCCGATCCGGAACGGCCCCCCGAGGACATCACCAGCACGCGTCTCGGCGCGCCCGTCGATCACCGGCCTGGACGGGACGAGCCGGCCACCGCGCCGAAGATCGCCCCCGCCCGGCGAAGACCAGCGAGAGAAGGTCCGTCTCCTGGCAGCCGGCCAGCCCACCCTCCGCCCGACCTGAGCGCACACGAAGCCACCAGCACCCCGGCCTGTCCGGGTACGATCAGTCGGCGGGCCGTTAGCTCAATTGGCAGAGCAGCCGGCTTTTAACCGGCGAGTTCAGGGTTCGAGTCCCTGACGGCCCACCCGCTCACAGGCCTCTGACCTGCATGGTTCCCGGGGCGCCTTGCGTCACTTCGTCGCCGGTGATCGATGTGGGCACGCGGGACCGCGTTCCTGATCTTTTCGGCCGCGCGCTGCCCGGCTGGGCGCGGCAGTCGAGCCCTTCCCATGCCGCGCCGCGGGCTTCCCTGCGCCGCAGGCCGTGCAGCGCGATCAGTTTGTACAGGGCGCTCAGCCGGTCGCCGGCCGCCTCGCCGAGGGAGCTGACCTGCTGGCCCCGGCGCGCGACCACATGCGTTCGGCACCGCCCCGCTCGGCAGCTCCCCGCCGTCGGCGATAACACCCGCTCACCGAAGGACAGCACGGCGTAGGCGTTCCCGACGACGCCCGGGTGTGTCAACGCGGGGTCCTCGAGACAGGGGCCTCGGGACGCGATCTCCGCCGGTCGCCGACCTCGCCCGCAGCGGCCTATCGACGGCTGCGGCGGGTGCGCCGCGTACGTCCGCCAGATCGGTTTGATCATCACGCGCACCTCGCGCTTCTCGACAGCCTCCAGGACGCTCATCGAAAGCCGGCCTGAATGCGTCAGAACAGGAGCATTTCTGTCATCTCGAGGAGGCGAGGGGTGCACGCAGATGAGGAACAGGACTTCGAGAAGTTCGTCGCCACAGTCGGCGACCGGCTCCTGATGAGCGCGATTCTTCTGGTCGGCGGCGACCGAGCCGCGGCCGAGGACCTCGTCCAGGGTGCCTTTGAGCGGACCTACCTACGTTGGGCCCGCATCACCGACGGCCATCAGGAGGCCTACCTGCGCCGCGCGCTGGTCAACGGTGCGACCAGCCGTTGGCGACGGCTGCGCGTCCGTGTCATCGAGGTGCCGTTGCATGACGACGGGCCCTGGACTCTCGACGTCGCAGCACCCGCCGTCGACCACGCCGACCAGCTCACCCAACGTGCCAGCCTCATCCGGGCACTGGCCACCCTGCCACCCCGGCAACGCGCCGTCGTCGTGCTCCGCTACGTCGAGGACCTGTCCGAAGTCGACGTCGCCGCCGCGCTGGGCTGCTCTGTCGGCTCGGTCCGCTCCCAGGCGTCGCGCGGCCTGGCCCGGCTGCGCGACAGCGAACACCTCCGCGCCCTCGGCCGGCACCCGGCCCGCTCGGACATCCTGACCAACGAGACCCGCCGCCAGCCCACGCCATGGTTCGCGGCGGCCCCCCAAGCCGAGGGAGACCAGCGGTGACCCTCAGAAGACCAGCCATGACACTCACCGAGCCCGAACTGCGGTCCCATCTGCGCGCCCTGTCCGACCAGCGGCCGACGCCGGGCCTCGGCCCCGCGTTCCCCGACCGGATCCGCGACGGAGCTCACCGGCGCCGCGCCCACAGCCGGATCGCTGCCGCCTTCGTCCTCGTCCTCGCCCTGGCCGGCCTCCCCCTCGGGCTGCTCGCCATCACAGGAGGCGACACCAAGGCCGATCCCACGGCGGCCTCGGCCGGTCCCTCCTACGGCGGCGTCACCGCCACCTGGCTGCCCTCCGGGATGACCCACACGGTCGACAACGCGGTCGTCCCCGACACCTCCCCGCAGCAGGGCCCCCTCGGCCCGATCCGGTTCTACCGGCGAGACGTCGACACCCCGTGGCTGACCATCCAAGGTCTGCGTCTCGCCCCCGGCGTGTTCCTCAGCCAGTTCACCGCGGCCAGCCCGTCCGCCACACCGGCGACGCACAGCCCATCGCCCACCGGCCCGGGCTCCAAGGCCGAGCCCGACCAGCTCTGGATCACCGTCTCGTGGGCACCGCCGGACGGCACCGGCCTCGACACGCTGACCAAAGCGATGAAAGACCCGACGCTCACCAACTCACCGCACGGCAAGGTCACCACCTCCGCGCGGACCGTCAACGGGCGTCCGGCCATCCTCGCCACCGTCGACGACCCGGGCCTGCCCGCATGGGCCGGTGCCCCGGGGGACTACAACTACGACGCGCTGCTCGCCTGGTCCACACCGTCCGGCGCCCTGCTCACCGTCGAGTCCGCTACCGTCGCCCCGACCGACCTGGCCGCGCTGCAGCACGTCGCCGAGGGACTCGTGCTCGGCACCCGGCCGCCGAGCCCGACGGCACCACCAGCACCGGACGCCGCCACCAGGACCGCCATACTCGGCGCGCTCCACAACGCGTTCAGCCCCGGCGTGACCGCGGACCAGTTCGCCGCGTCCGTGCAGGGCGGCGACGCGCTCACCGCCACCCACACGCGCCTGCTCGCCGGCAACCCTCAGCTCGGCCCCCAGATCGAGCCCCCCACCAACGCCGAGGCCGGGCGGATCGAGCTGATCGACCCCAACACCGCCACCGCCATCTTCAACCTGACGTACGACGTTCCGATACCCGCCGGCTCCTCGGGCACCCCCGCCCGGACCATCCGGGTGACCTACTACCGCAATGCCATCGTCACCCGTACCGCTGCCGGCTGGCAGGTCAACAGAGACACCTTCTGTGACACGACAGGCACGATGGGCGTCGAGCCGGGCTGCCCACCGGCCTGACCGGACCTCGGGTTGACGCCGTCTGGCGGCGGTCCCGGCCCGGTTGAGGCCGCGCCTACAGCTGACCCGGACTCGCCATGGACCAACGGAGACAGCCGCCCCCCTGCGCAAGCAGGGGGGCGGCTTTCGGAGATCCGCTGGGGGTCAGAAGAAACGCTCATAGCCACACCTGTTCGTCTCGCGCCGTCTTTGCCGTCCCCGCTCCGAGTCACGTCGCCGGTCGACTAGGACGACCTGACCCCAGCAGTTCACGACGAAGGCGCACGTGGGCCACGGCGGCGCCGTGACTGTGGCGGCGCCGGACGGGTCGTAGACGGCGATCGGCCGACCCGGGGCCGACGAGGGGAGGTGGCACATGCGCCCACGTCAGCCGACCTCGGCGCCGTTGGCGAGCGCGAGGACGGCCTTCAGCGTCCAACTCGTCTGGCCGGTTCCCAGTCGGCCAGCAGCTGGGTCCGAGAGGCATGCTTCACCTGGCCAGTCACTTGGCTTGGCCACGGTACAAGCCGCCATAACACAGGGGTGTCCTCAAAACCTTGGGGTTCTGAGGACACCCCTGTGGCCCGCCGCTAGTAGCCGCTAGGGCGGAGCCGACGCTGCTCGTCACCATGAACAGCGGGTATCCAGCAGGGACATCATGCACCTGCAGGTGGCGTACTGCCAAGTGGCGCTGAGCCAGCGCGTGCACTGTCGTCACCCGGCGGGGCATACGACCGACGGCGCGCTGGCCGCCTGCGACTCGTCCGAGTGGACGCTTGTGAGTCGAGCGACATCTACATGAGATATCCCGCTACGGCACTCGTCTATCGATGTCATCCCAATGTGCGTCTCTCCGGGGCACCCGAACACAGGGTAGTACGCTTGACGCGCGATCTATGCCCATCGGGCGTAAGGAGGGGATCCCATGGATACTTTCGCATCGAGAGGAGGTGAGGACGCGGTGCGGATTTCAAGGCGGGTGGCGAGACTTGCCAGGACGGCGGTTCGGGACTGGCCAAAGAACCTGAGACTCTGCGGCACCGTCGTTGTAATAGCCGTTACAGCGACGGTGGTGATCCACGTAGGGTCGGTTCCAGTCATGACACTGCTCGTCGCCATGAGGTAGCGGATATCCAGAGCCCGTAAGCGCCGCAGGTGGGGGTCGCCTCTCAGACCCCCACCTGCGGACATTTATTGTCTACTCGAAAGGATGGCTAACGTGGCCGCGAGTAAGACCTCCATTAGAAGTCGAACGTCGTTGCCACTTGAACTGCGAGAGGAGCGGAGACAAGCAGGGCGTACGCAGAGAGAGGTTGCCGAAGAAATGGACTGGTCCGAGTCCAAAATCTATCGAATCGAGAAAGGTAGAGTAAGTATCTCTACCACGGACCTCAGAGCGCTCCTTAGCTACTACAGGGTCACTGACGAAGACCGGGTCAGCTACCTGATTCGCATGAAGCGCGAGGGTCGTGGCGCTACTTCTTCCGACTCGTAGCTCGCAGGTAAACACACCCCTGATCGATGCTCAAACTCTCGCGCCGCATCCGGGATTCGCTCCTTACCCCCTAGCTCGCTAGCTCGCTGGCTCGGGGTCAAATTCTCCCATGCGTACACCAGTCAGGAATGCCAGCCACTCGACGTTGGTGAACCGCAGAACCGCACCAGAGCGATTCTTCGAATCGCGGACGAAGATCTCATTTGCGGTAGCAGCCACCTCAACGCAACCAGAGGACCCGCTCGCCGAACTCTTCCGCCAATCAAGAAGGGGGTCTTCCCTGACCCTCTCCGACACATTTCCTCGCGCATCCATGCCAATCTTTCCCTTATCCCGAAGTTAAGGACCCATCCCCCCCAACTGACCTGGGGCTGACGTCGCCCCAGGTCAGCGGGTTGGGATCGTTCGATCTTGTAGATCGGCAGCTCCTCGCAGACGACCTCGGCTCAGCCCGGTCGACGAAGAGTAGCGCAGGCAGAGACCATCCGCCCCAGCGCGGGGGCATGCATCGGTCTGAGCCTGGTCAGGGAGCGCTGAGCTGCGCCGCCGGCCCCGGAAAGGTCGCCAGCCCCAGACCTGCGGATCGCCGCGAGAAACCTCTGCATCAGGCCGTTTGCTAGGTTGCATCTGGGCGCTGAGCAGTCAGCTAGTTATCGCTCTGGGCTGCGCCAGTCGGGGTCAACGCAGCAGTGAGTAACTGTTACGAGGGGCAGGCCTACGACTGCGGCCTGTTATTCAAAAAGACTGATCGCCCTATCAATGGCGACCGATGTATCAGCCTTGTCTATCAGCTGTTCAAATTCCCAGAAGTGCCCAAGATAGTGGGTGGGAGTAACGGGAGTGATCTTAGTAGTCTCGTCTAGCGAGTTCTCTCGAATTATTAGTTCATCGATGGCGTCTTCCAGGTACAGCACGTCTTCGTCTGCTGGGTCCGGGAACTCGAGCAAGGTGTACGGGACACGCACGTGTTCGTATAGACCGTGGGACAAGGGAACGATGCGGATCGTTATCTCCGACTGCTCCGCTTGTTCTTTTAGTTGGCGGAGCTGCCTCCGCATGACACTCTTTCCCCCGACCGCACGGAGAAGTACGGGCTCATCCAAGAGGAAGTGGCATTCAGGTGGAGAGTCACGATGCAGAACCTGTTCCTGACGGTCCATGCGGAGCTCTACAAGATCGCTTACATCCCGCGAGTCGGGCGGCTGTTCGAGAATAACGGAAATAACGACTCTAGCATATTCCTCGGTTTGGAGTAGCCCAGGAATTAGCACCGGTTCAAAGGATCGGATAATCGACGCCGAAGACTCGTAGCCCAAGAAAGAAATAAGCTCCGGCGATGCTACACCCCTATAGGCGTTCCACGGAGTCTGTTCCCGTGCGGCCCTCGCGGTCTCGATGAGGGCAGGAATTCGATCAGGGGAAACACCATAGCTCTGGAGGAGCGCCTTTAGGTCATTTGTGCTTATATTGACCAGGCCCGTCTCGATTCGGATCAGCTTCGATGGCGACCAGTCCATCTCCTCCGCGACGGCCTTCTGCGTCTTTCCAGCGGCCTCCCGGGCTTTACGCAGTTCACTTCGGAGACGGCGCCGCTGTACCGCCGGGTCAGGAACGTACTTGGGCATGGCGCCCCCCTTCGTCCTCGCGCTCAGCACCCGGGCCCCGGACACGTCCCAGCACATGGCGAGTTCGCAACCTGCAATCTCGCAAGTAGCATAAACCACACGCCCCCACCGTTACGTTAGGTTGCTCGCACGTGCCGCGAGTTGCCACATCAGTGAGACGGAGGTCGTGCGGGTCCAGGTGCTGGGCATGCGACTGACCTGCGCCTTTCAGCCGAAGGCGGACCCCGTCGGAGCATCCGACACGGGCGGGTGGAGGTTGCTCTCGGTGAGTTCCTGTGGGCCCCGGTTCCGGGTGCGTCGCGGCTGGCCGTACCGGGTCGCGGTCGACGAGATGCGGGCGATGACGATCGCGGGATGAGTGCCGTGGCTGCTCGGTGGCTTCGACATCGCCGGCCAGGAGGCCCGGACACCTATGTCGATCAGCACTCGGCGCTTCCACCTGCTGGCCTGCGTGCCGATCATGGCGAGCTGCGTTCACCACGGTGTCCGGCTCGTCCTGAGCCGACCATCATGATCGAGAAGGTCGGCGGCGGCCGGTGCCGGCCCAGCCGGTCAACGCCGCGGGCAGGCTTTCTACCGCGAGCACTACGCCGCCTGCCGGACGTGCACGCCCCTCACCCCGACGGCGCGACCCCGCGGAATCGTTGGCCGAGGCTCGATCTTTTGGGGCGATCGTCGATCCACCGAGGAAGGCCATGTTGATTGGCAGCCACTGGCGTACCACCGCACCGATCAGGGCTAGTAGCGCCGCCGCCACACCGGCGCGATCAATGCGGCTCGGTCGGCCAGGTGCACTGACCCGAGACCGAGTGCAGTGACCATGGCCCGGGGCTCGGGTCGCCGCTATGAAGCGACACGTAGCTCGCTGTAGTGGCTTAATTCCACCCCAGTAGGGCGATAGGGGCGTAGCCTTACGCTGATCGCGTGCCGAGTGATCACGGGGGCTGTTCGGTGCGACGTGGGTGGACTGTTGACGAGTTGATCAAGTGCTGGACGCTGCTCGATGGTGAATGGCGTCTGCTGCGGAACAAGACGGGGGCGTCGCGGCTGGCGTTCACGTTGTTGTGGGAATTCTTCGAGCTGGAGGCTCGGTTCTCGGGGCACGGCGGGGAGATCCCGAAGACTGCAGTGGCGTACGTCGCTGAGCAGTTGGACGTCGATGCCGAGGTGCTCGCCGGGTATGACTGGTCGAGCCGGCAAACGAAGCGTCACCGGGTGAAGATCTGCGAGGAGCTGGGCTTCCGCAAGTGTTCGGTAGGTAAGCAGGGCCCAGGCAAGCTCGGTCTGGACACGCTGCTGACAGAGGTCTCCAAGCTCGAGCGGGTCCGGGCGATCGACTGGGCGACGTGGCTGACAGCCGCCGACCGGCGCGGCCTTCTGCCCCGTTCTGGACCCATATCAACCTTTGCAGACGCTTCCAACTCGACATGACCAGCCGCCCCGACGCGCTGACACCGCTCCTGCCCGGCGCCGGGAGCGTCTGATGAACCAGAGCCAGGATCCGGCCACCGGCAAGAAGATCGACTTCTTCATCTCCTACGCGCCACACGATGAAGAGCACGCAACATGGATCGCGTTCGAACTGGAGGAGGCCGGCTACACCACCGTGATCAAGGCGTGGGACTTCGTCGCCGGGACGCATGTCATCCAGGAGATGCACCAAGCGGTGCAGAAAGCGACGCGGACCATCGCCGTTCTGTCCATGGCCTACCTGGCCGAGGCTTATGCGCAAGCCGAGTGGCAACAAGCCTGGCGGGATGACCCGCTGGGCGAACAGCGCAAGCTGCTCGTCGTCAGGGTAGAAGACTGCGATCGCCCCGGGCTGCTCCACCAGATGATCAGCGTCGACATCTTCGGACGGACCCCCCAGGAAGCACGCGACCAGCTCCTGAAGGCCGCCCGCGGAGGACGACACAAGCCGCCGAGCGCACCCGCCTTCCCCACCCGTCGTCAGGGGCTTGACCTGCACGAGATCGCCGACCAGTTGCAGGTCGCGGTGCGCCGCCAGTGGGAAGACGAGGCCGCGATCCGGCGACTCAACGAGCCCTATCCCCTACCGGTGAGCTGGGAGCCAGCCGATCCGGAGCTGGTCGACGACTGGGACATCATCACCCGGCTGGCCACCATCGGCGCCGGCTGGCCCCCTCCTAGGGACTGGGCTGCGGACCCCGCCGAGCTGGCAGGCAGCGGCCGGCACATCGTCGACGTCCTGGACCTGGTTCCAACCGGCCGGTTGGTTGTACTCGGGGAGCCCGGCGCCGGCAAGACCATGCTCGCGGTACGGCTCGTGCTCGACCTCCTCACTAGTAGATCTCGCGGGAAACCAGTGCCAGTCCTGATTTCGCTGGCATCCTGGAACCCGGCACATCAGGGATTGTATGACTGGCTTGACCGTCGGTTGACAGTCGACTATCCCGGTCTGCGAGCTCCAGCGCCGGATCGAACGAGGAGAAGCTGGGCGCGCGCATTGCTCGACCAAAAGATGATTTTGCCAGTCCTTGACGGGCTGGATGAGATTTCCAACGCGGGTCGTAGCTACGCGATCGCCCGGATCAACGAGGCGCTAGGACCGGGACAGGGAATCATCCTGTTGTCCCGGAGTGGACAATATAGCGAGGCAACTAGCCCTCATACAGATCCTGGGGTGCGCCTGGCCGGCGCCGCAGGTATCGCTCTATGCCCGCTGAGACATGACGATGTCGCCGAATATCTGCGTCGCTCGGCTGATGGATCGGCAGGTGCTCGCCGCTGGATGCCGGTACTAACCGCTTTCTCTACGCCGACGCCGTCAGCACAGGCTCTAACCACCCCTCTGATGGTCAGCCTGGCCCGCACTATCTACAACCCCCGTCCCGGTGAACACTCTGGCAGCCGTCCCGACCCGATCGAAATGCTCGACCAGGCCCGGTTTCCTGACCGTACTCACATCGAACAACATCTATTCGAAGGATTCCTCCGAGCCGCATACCGGCAGCATCCAAACCCCACCCGACGCTGCCCCTGGTCGCCCGTCCAGGCAGAGCACTGGCTCATCTTCCTCGCCAGACATCTCGAGCACAATCTCAACGGCTCCACGGACATTCGGTGGTGGGAGATATCAAAAGCAGTGCCAAGCATCACCTTCGCCTTGGCGGTAGCACTTGCCTCAGGTCTTGCCGAGGGATTGCCGTTCGGGGCCCTCGCTGGAGTTGTCGCGGCGACCCTAGTTGGGCTTGCGACCAATCCGCGAAGTAACGTACCAGCCCAAAGAATACGCTGGTCTAGAACGGGCGCAACTCGACTGGGTGCGCTACTTGTACTTCCTCTGATCTTAGGGTTCTTCGCCGGCGTGCCAGCAGATCTTACAGAATCTGCGACTCCCCGCACGCTCCTTGCACGAGATAAGCGAAGCTTCAAAATTCTTACGTCTGCAGCCGCACTATTCGTCTTCTGGGTCGCCACGGCTTCGGCGACAGATGCAACTAGTAGTGGGGGGAAAATAGCCTTCGGCGCTCTGACTGGCCTACTTTGGGGATTCGCGTTCGGACTCCGGCAAACTCAATCGGCGAGGTTTGCTCTAGTCCGATACTGGCTGGCGCTACGCGGCCGGCTTCCTTGGCGGCTGATGCGCTTTCTGTCGGATGCCCATGAGCAGCGGGGCGTGCTACGTCAGGTGGGAGCGGTATACCAGTTCCGTCATGTGGAATTGCAGCGGTATCTCGCGACTCGCGGTTCTACTCCTCGCGTCTGAGCGGATCACTATAGTTATTAACGTCATCCGTGACCGCGGGCTCTTGTACTAGTCCGCGCGGCGGGTCGATCGGGTTCCTTGCTCGGCGGTACCTGCCCGGAGCCTCTAGGCCGGGGGGTTACAGTCCCCCGGCCAGCGGTGGCAGAGCGGCCGGACTCCTCTATCGGTTGGCGGCGAGGGCCGGGTGCCAGGCTGGTCCGGCGTGGTCGGCCTGTCGGTACCGTCCCCGCGGATATGTCACGAGTTCGAAGTAGAGGCCGAACGGGGCGAGGCCGTGGATGGTGTAGGCCTCGTCGCCGGCCTCGTAGTCGTATGCCGGCTTCTTGCGGCCGAGGATGTGCACGTCCCGGGTCGTCAGCGCGTCGAAGGCGGCGTCGATGTCGTCGACGTAGATCGCCAGGTGCCAGCCGCCGACGTCGAACATCGCGGGCCAGACCTGCTGCTGCCCGGGGTAGGGCGGGCATTCGATGAGCTCGATGCCGAGGTGCGAGGAGCACAGCACGCGGGCCCGGGTCGGCCTGGCTCGCGCGTCGACGTTGGCGAAGGCGCGCAACCCGCCGTCCGGACCGCCCGGTGGCCACGGTGGGAGGTCCACGTCGCGGCGGAACCCGAGGACGCCCGCCAGGAAAGCGCTCGCCTCGTCGAGGTCGGCGACCGTGACGCGCAGTCGTTCGAAGCCCCGGAATCCCGGCAGCGATCCGGGCCGCGGCCGCCAGGCCGGCTCGGCTACGGGCGCGGGTTCCGTCGATGCCGGTACCAGCTCGAAGTGCAGGCCGAACGGGGTCAGATAACGGCGTTCCCCGAGTGCGTACACGTCCCGCTCCGCCAGGAACTCGACGGCCGCGTCGATGTCGTCGACGACGGCGGTGAGGCCCCAGCCGCCGACGTCCAGCAGGTCGGGCCATTCTCTCCGCTGGCGGGGCGTGCTCACCTGGAAGAGCTCGATGTTGAGGAACGGGCTGCGTAGCACGCGCACGTAGTGGACGACGGAGCGCACGTCGGCGTTGGCGATGACCCGCATGAACGGGCCCCGGCGGCCTTCGAACGGGCCCATCGTGTACAGCGTCTGGCAGCCGAAGACGTCGATGAGGAACGCCGTCACCTCGTCCAGGTCGGCCACCGTGATGTTCAGATGCTCGATGCCGCGCGACGTCGGCAGGCCGGCTGTCATCAACGGACCGTGAAGCTGATCGGCTCGGCGAGGAGCACTCGGTTCACCGTCGCGCGGAACGCGATCTCGGCGCCGTCCTGGAGCCGGAAGTCGTCCAGCCGCCGCAGCAGTTCCTCGAGCGCGATGCGCAGGTTCATCCGAGCCAGGTTCGAGCCGAGACAGCGGTGCGGACCGGCGCCGAAGGCGAGGTGCCGGTTCGTGGCGCGGTCGAGATCGAAGTCCTCCGAGTGCGCGAACTCCCCCGGGTCCCGGTTCGCCGAGGCCCAGTAGATGATCACCTTGTCGCCTTTCTTGATCTGGCGACCGGCGACCTCGACGTCGCGCATGGCGGTGCGCGTGATCTGCACGAACGGACTGTCCAGGCGTAGGAACTCCTCCACCGCCCGCCCCAGCAGGTCGGGCTTCTCGCGCAGCAGCGCCGGAATCTCCGGGTGTTCGCAGAACCGGAGCATCGACTGGCCGAGCGCGCCCGCCGTCGTCTCCAGCCCGCCCAGGATCAGGAGCTGGACGGTGCCGACGATCTCCTCCTGGGTGATCGGCCGGCCCTGGATCTCGGCGTTCAGGATCGCGTCGATGACATCGCCCTTCGGTTCCTGACGTCCGCGCTGTGTCAGGAAGTCGGAGATCCACTCGGACAGGCCTCGCCAGGACGCGGCGGCCTCAGGGTCCTGCGGAGCGCCCGACTTGTTGGCCAGGTAGGCGACGTACTCGACCTCGTCCGCGGGCGCGTTGATCGCGACGTCGAAGAACGACTGGGCGGGATATGGACGGGCGAAATCGGCCATGAAGTCACAGGCGCCGCGGTCGGCGAAGCCGTCGATCAGGCGGTTCACCAGTGCTCTGGTCCGCGGCTCCCATGCCCTGACGGCCTTGGGTGTGAAGAACGGGTTGACCAGCCGCTTGAACTCTCGCTGCAGCGGTGGGTCGATCTCGACGGGCAGGTTCCGTACGGCGATCGGGGCCACCGGCACGGTCAGCCCGAACGCAGAGCTGTACGTCTCCCAGTCCTGGGCGATGCGCAGCACCTCGTCGTACCTGGTGACGACCCAGTAGCCGTCGTAGACATCGCTGTGCGCGACCGGGCACGTCGACCGCATCCGGTTCAACACCGGGTACAGGTTGTCAATGACGTCCTGCGATAAATGGTCGAAATGATGTGCGCACCATTCGTCGGTGATGGACGTTCCGTCGATGAGCGCGTCGGTGGACCGCCCGCCCGTCGGCTCGTCGGCCATGGACTCTCCCCTGCTGGTCGGCGCTACCCCGCCGCGACGGCCCCGGTGGCAGGCCGTCCGTCGTGGCGCGCTGGCGACCGGCTGGCCGCGAGGGGCGAGCCGACCGGTGACAGCCACGCTCCTCCACCCGCACCCACCCGACTAGTAAGTGAATGCATGCTCGCAAATGTCCGAACCGAAGGTCAATCGGATCGCCGGTCTTCCCCGCCGACGGCGCCGACGCCCGCACCGGCCAGACCGGTGCTCTCGGCGATTCCGGGTCAGGCAGCACTGGCGTCTTCTGCTTCAGGGCTGAGAGCGGCCCCCAGGCTTCGGCGGGCAGCCGGATGAGCGGGGGCGGGAGAAACGGGGGTCGAGCCGGCCAAGGAACAGGCCGGCGGCGGCCAGGCTGGCCAGGCCAAGCGCCGTAAGGGCACCCAGGTCGAGCAGCAGGGTCTCCGTCGTGTGCCGCCAGAGTGGATCGGGGGGAACCCCTGGGTTGAGGCGCGGATCAGTCAGCTTCTGGACGTCGACGAGGTCGGTCACCGAGGCCGCGGCGGCGTCGCCCCAGCGGCCGGGCAACAGCCAGGACAGCTGGTTCAGCCCAGGGCGACCGGCGAGCGGAATCAGCGCGCCGGCCAGCACCAGCTGCGCCGCGGAGAGCACGACCAGCGGCGGCATCGCCTTGTCGGCGTTGTCGACCAGCGCGGACACCGCGAGGCCCATCATGGCAGCGGCGGTCCCGGTCGCCGCGACAACGATCATCATCTCAACCATCGGATGACCGGTAAGCACCCCGTCAGCCGGGGCCCGACCCACGAAACCCATGATAGTGATCACTACGCTCTGCGCCGAGGTGATTATGGTCAGGATCAGCGCCTTGGAGCCGAGATAAGCGGTGGTGGACAGACCGATGGCGCGTTCACGCAGGTAGACCGGCCGTTCCTTGACGATCTCGCGGATCGCGTTGGACATGCCCAGGAAACTCGCCACAAGCGTGATGACGAGCAGAACCCGGATCGCGTCCCGGTTTGGCTCCCCCGTTGGCACCGCGCGTAGCCCGTGCGGTGTCTCGACGAGCCGTGGAAGGAGCCCCAGCAGGAACGGATAGACGACGATCATGCGCAGGTAGGAGTGGTCGGAGGCGATGATCCGCCCGTACCGGCGGCTCAGGGTGAGCAGCTGGGAGAGCATCGGCTGCTGCCGCGGCGTCGACAGCGGCGCACGGGCTCGCCGGGCGACCGGCGCGGGGGGCGGGTTCT
The DNA here is from genome assembly GCF_032027725.1 of Pseudofrankia coriaricola. NCBI lineage: Bacteria > Bacillati > Actinomycetota > Actinomycetes > Frankiales > Frankiaceae > Pseudofrankia > Pseudofrankia coriaricola. The sequence goes on from NZ_JASNFO010000015.1 coordinate 14,623, forward strand.
TCGCGAGGTGGACCGACGATCGGTGCCGGCGGGCGAGCCGGGCCGCGCCGTCGGCGCTCTCGAGAACTCCGAAGGCGTCCGCCCAGCTGCCCTGGCCGAGGAAAGGCAACGCGCCCCGAGGCGGGCCGAAGTAGGCCACATGCCCGCCCCGGGTGAGGACCAGCAGGAAGTCGCACAGGTCGAGCTGGGCCACGCTGTGGGTCGCGACGACGACCGTCCGCCCGTCGTCCGCGAGTCCGCGCAGCGATCGCATGACCTCCTGGTCGAGGCCGGGATCCAGTCCGGACGTCGGTTCGTCGAGATAGAGCAGGGTCGGCTGGGTGAGCAGCTCGAGCGCGATGCTGGTCCGCTTGCGCTGACCGCCGGACAGCGTCGTGACCCGCCGGTCGGACAGGTCGACCCCACTGGGCAGCGTCCACTCGCCGGTCGCGGTGGCGTCGGCGAGGCCGAGCTCGTCCGCCCCGCGCGCGGTGAGGCCGAGCTCGGCGAGCACGGCGTCCACACGCGCGCCGCGCTCGGCCCGGGTGGTCTCGGCGGGGAAGCGCAGCCGGGCGCCGTACTCCAGGGCCTGGCGAACGGTGAGGGTGGTGTGCAGGATGTCGTCCTGCGGCACGTAGCCGATGCGCCGGCGCAGTTCGTCGTACTCGGCATACAGGTCGCGGCCGGCATAACGGACGGTTCCGGCGCCGGCCGGGCGGAACCCGGTGAGCGCGCCCAGCAGCGTCGTCTTCCCCGCCCCGCTGGGCCCGATCACCGCGAGCAGCGCCCGTCCGGGTAAGCGGAAGCTGATGTCGTGCAGTAGCCGGGCCCCGTCGACGTCGACGCACAGGCCCTCCACCTCGAAGGCGACGTCGCCGGTGTCCAGGTACTCGGCCAGCCGGGTCGGGACCGCCCACGGGTCGTCGGCGTCCCCGACGGCGTGGAACACGTGGTGGCCGACGGCAATCAGGTCGCCGGCACGCAGCAACGCCCGTTCGACCCTGCGGCCGTTGACGTAGGTGCCGTTCGCCGAGCCGAGGTCGACGACGCGCACGCCGTTGGGACCGACGGTCAGCTCGGCGTGCTTCCGGGAGGCGAGCAGGTCGCCGACGACCAGGTCGTTCGTCAGCGCACGGCCGACGGACATCCGGCCGGGCCGCAGCGGGTGGACGGGGCCCAGGCCACCGAGCTCGGTCACCGCCGTGGAACCCGGCCCGGTAGACCCGAGCCGCGGGCCGGTCAACGCGCCGAGGTCACCGATGTGGGCGGTCAGCTCGGCGTGATGCCGGCCGAACGCCGTGGTGTCGAGAACGCCTTCCCGGTCCGGTGCGGGATCCGGTTCACCGCCGAGCCGGCGGCCGGACGCGCCGGCGGCCGGCCGGCCGAGTCCGGCTGGGTCCGCAGGCGGACCCGACGCCGGAAGGGCGGTCTCCTCGTGGGACCGAGAGGGCGGCGTCGGCCGTCGGATCGGCATGGTGGCGGGCGCCCCCGCCTCCACGGCCACGGTGATGCGCGGCCCGTCCGCCGAGCCCAGGCGGAACTCGGACTGGGCGCGGACCGGCACCCGGCTTACCCGCCGCCCCGCCAGCCACGTCCCGCCGCTGCCGAGGTCCACGACCTCCCAGCCCTCGGCCGTCGGCTCGATCAGCAGGTGGCGCCGGGACACCCGCGGGTCGGCGACCACCAGATCGGCGGTGGCGTCCCGGCCCACGAGGAACGACTGGCCTGGCTCCACGACGAAGACCTCGTCGCGGCGGCGAACCGTCAGACCAGCCGACAAGCCCAGACCAGCCGACAAGCCATCCCCCATCACGCTCCGGCGCTACGACAACTGCTCAGGCCCCTGATCGTCGATCCTGACCGGGTAGCCGCCCGCCCCGGCTCGCGTCGCGTGAACCACGATTTGGTACGGATACTCCGTAGGCAGACCTACCTTCCTGGACCATTGTCGCAATAACGGCGCGCTTCGCTGCGCCAAGCGACACGGATCACCACTCATGTCGAACACTCCCGCGCATCGCGGTCGACGGTGCGGGACGTGGCGGCCGGTACGTCGACGCGAACACCACCCCGACGATCACGCTCACCAGCCGGGTGGAGGCGTCCGGACCTACCAGGTCTACGTCGGTCACGCGCGCCCCGTCTCGAACGGCTCCATATTTTTGCTCAGTTGCCGGTCGGCGAGGCGCTGTTGATCCGGAAATGCCCGTCAACGCCCATGACAAAATCAGCGGGTGAGATCGGGATGCTGGGCCCGTTGGAGGTTCGCACGGACGACGGCGTCTTGGCGGACGTGCCGGGCGCGCGGTTGCGCGGACTGCTGATCGCCCTCGCGCTCAAGCCGGGTCACATGGTCCCGAAGGCGTCGCTCGTCGACTGGATCTGGGGGGAGCACCCGCCAGCCGATGCGACGAACGCCCTGCAGCGCTTGGCTTCCCGGCTGCTGTCCGCGATGAGCGGGGCCCGGCTGGTCAGTCCGAGTCACGTGATTGCCATCGACACCAATATCAGTCAGGCGTTACGCGCCACCGGTGGCGCGTAACGCCTGACTGATATTAAAAGCCTTTCCGAAACGGGCCAGCGTTGCCAGACATCGCGCTGGTGGACTATTTGACCCGGCCTCGGAGATCTTCCTCAGGAAGACAGCCGGAGAGGCGTTCAGTCAATGTCGCGGGCGGGCTGCGCGGCGGCGTGCCGCCCCGCCCGGTACCCCATCACCATGCTGGGGCCGACGCAGGAGCCGCCGCCCGGGTAGGTCCCGCCGAGGACGGATGCCGCGGTGTTCCCGGCGGCGTAGAGACCGTCGACGATCGGCGCCTCGGTGCCCAGTACGCGGGCGTCGGCGTCGATCTTCGGCCCGCCGCTCGTCCCCAGCGTCCCCGGCCACTGCTGGATCGCGCCGTAGACCGGTCCGACGACGGGCTTCAGGCTCGTCGTGTCCGGGCCGGTGGCCGAGCGCACCTGCTCGGGGTCGCCCCAGTCGGGGTCCTCCCCCTTCTCCGCGAACGCGTTGTACCGGAGCACCGTCTCCTCCAAGGCGTCCGGGTCGACGCCGATCTTCTCCGCGAGCTCGCGGATGCTGTCGGCGGCGACGAGCCACGACGGGGCGGGCTGACCGTTCGGACCGACGATGGCGCCGTCGACGATCTTGCCGCCGAAGACGCCCTTCTTCCCTTCCCACTGCGTCCCGCCGAAGACGCACCAGGCGGGCGCCTTGTTCGTGTAGCCCGGGTTGCGCTGGTCGAAGAAGTTGAAGGGGTGTGAGAAGTCGTTGTACGTGTAGCCGCCGTGCATGAAGCGCTTGCCGCCCTGGTTGACGATGATCGACCCGGCGCCGAGGCCCATCTCCATCTGCGGCAGCGGGTTGCCGTCGCGGCCGATCTCCCACGGGTCATACATGACGCCGTAGCTGAAGAACGACGTCATCAGGCCGAGCTGCGCTCCGGCGCGCATCGCCATCCGGTGGCCGTCGCCGGTGTTGGTCCACGGGGTGCACGGCTTCACGTCGTAGCCGAGGAAGGTCGTCACCATGTCGGGGTTCCACTCGAAGCCGCCGGTAGCGAGGACGACGCCCTTCCGCGCCCCGAGACGCTTCTGCGCGCCGTCCTCACCGACGACGACGCCGATGACGCCACCGGTCTCGTTCGTCACCAGCTCCCGTCCAGGAGTGGAGTAGCGGACGGAGACGCCACGATCCAGCAGCGCCTTCAGCAGCGGGGCGACGAGGCCGCCGCCCTTGGCCCGGTACCCCTCACGCCGGCGCCGCTCCAGCTCCTCGCGGGGGACGACCTCGATGGCCTCGGCGTAGGCCACCTCGGGAGGCTTCACCCAGGGGCTGGGGTTCACGCGGCCGGCCCAGTGCTCGCCGAGCTCGGCAACCGCGGGGTAGGGCTGGCAGGACACCGACCGCGGGATCTCCTTGGTGCCGGGGATGCGCCCGGGGACGACGGCGTAGTAGTCGGGGAGCCCCTTGTGGGCGCGGGTCACGAGTCCGGTGTTGGCCTCGAGGTAGTCCAGCGCCTCCGCGGCGGTGTCGACGTAGACCTCGATGAGGTGCGGGTCGTAGGCGCGGCCGTCGGAGAGGCGCGTGACGTAGTTGATCGCCTCTTCGCGCGTGTCCTGGCCCGCGATGTGCCGGTTCAGCGGGATCCACATGTCCCCGCCGGAGGCGGCCGTCGTCCCGCCGATGAACTCGGACTTCTCGACGACGCAGACACTCGCGCCACCGTCGGCGGCGAGCAGTGCCGAGGTGAGGGCACCGGCGCCGCTCCCCACCACGACGACGTCGAAGACCTCGTCCCACGCTACAGCGCTCATGCCCCGGATTCTGGGTTCTTTGTACCGACCGGTCAAGAAGTAAGGCAGACGCGATCGCCCGCGGAACCACGCCGCGACCCGCGGCGACGAGGTCGGCGACGGCGCCGATCCCCAGGGCATCAGCGCCCTGATGGCGTGCTCCCCCGGTATGGGCGCGGCAGCGCCAACGCGGACGGCGTCCGCGAGAGGCGGCACCGCGGTCGGCTGGGGCCGAACGACGTCTGGCCTTCCTGTTCGGGCTGCCCACGTTCCCGGTTCGGTTGTCCTGTTCCGGTTCGGGCTTACCGCACAGCGCCAGTGCGCTACCGTCCGCGCAGGAAAAGGGAGCGGCGTATGAAACGCCCAACCAAGGCGATCACAGTCCACCGGGCCCAGCCCGTTGGGCGCACGGCACTCACGGTCGCGTTGGTGGCGGCCCTCGCGGGCATCGCTGGCTTGGCTGGGTGCGCGAAGGCGGAGGTCCAGACGGCCGGGTGCGAGCCGGACCATCCGGTGGTGACGCCGCTGTCGGTGAAGGTGGGCGCGTCGGTCACCGTCACGAGCCTGAGCCACCCGTGCGCCCGGGTGACCGTGACCGCCCCGGACACCCCCCACCGACTTGTCCTGACCCAGGTCGGCAAGGACGACGCCGATCTCGGCGCGGTTCCCGTTCAGCCCGACGGCACGTTCAGCGTCCGCGCCGGGATTCCTTCGGACGCGCGGCCGGGCGTCGCCTGGATCACCGTGACCGGAATGTTCCCGGTCCCGTGCGACGACACCAGCGCGGCCTCCTGCGTCGGCTACGTCACCAGGGTCAATCTGGAGGCTCGGTAGTCCCATCCCCGAGGCCCGCGTCAGTGCAGCAGCACCCGCAGCAGGATCAGGGCGAGACCGAACACGCCGGCGACGATCCCGTATGCCAGGGACGCCCAGGTACCGCGTCCGCTGTGCCGGCCGGCGATCTCCCCCCACAGCACCAGCGCGGCCATGCCGGTCCACATCCCGGCGAGCGCCGCCGTCTGGACGGACGCCCCGGCCGCCGCCGCCAGCAGTACCGCGAGGAGCGGAAAGAAGGACGCCGTCACCAGGGACCATTCGTGGGCCATCGCCTCGGCCAGGCGGCGCAGGCCAGCCCGGCGGCTCACGCTCGGTGGCGAGCCGAGGAAGTCGGCATACACGTGGGCGAGCCAGTACACGAGCACGCTGATCAACTCTGCGTAGATCAGGTCGCGCAGCTCCGTCTGGCGCTCGGACTCCACCGCCAGCACCGAGTCGGCGAGCACCGTTCCGTAGATCGAGCCGACCGGATTGCGCGCGAGCGCGAGCATGCCAGCCCGCCAGCCACGGCGGGACACGACCGGGGGGTCGAGGCGGTCGGACACGTCCACGCCCTCAGGGTCTACCCGATGGGCACCCACGCGGCTCGCCACGGTCGCGCGCTCGGCGCTGGCAGGCCGCGCGGCGCCCGGCCGCTCACGGGACGGGGAACTCGATGACCGGCACGGCCTCGGTCCGGGTCGCGACATACCGCGGCACCAGCGCCAGCGCGGCCTCGGCATCCGCCGCGTCGACCGTCCAGAACATCTGGTGCTCGTCGTCGCCCAGGCCGCAGGACGCGAGTGCGCGGCCGTGCCGCAGGGGGCTGTCGAAACCGTGCCAGGACGCGAAGACGAACCGGCATTCGGCCGGGCCATGCCGGTGGCACAGGACGAACGTCGCCATGCATGCCAGCGTCACCCGGCCGCGGCTCGTCATATATCGGGGAGATCCCCAGACCCGGGCCGGCGATGTCACTCAAGCGACCCGGCGACCGGGACAGCCGAATGCTCTACCACAATGCCCGCCAAGGCGATCGAACTCCGCGCGGGCCTGCTGACCCGGACGCACGCGGCGACGGCGCCGCGGGGGAGGGCACAGTGATGCTTCGGGCCGTCCTGGTCGGGCGGGACCAGGAAATGGCGACGATCCGCGCCGCCATCGACCGGCTGACCGCCGGCGGGCCAGCCGCCTCGGCGCCCAAAGCCCGGACGGGAAACGGGTCGGCTGCTGTCATCCGCCGGCCGCGAGCCGGCTGGCTGGAGATCAGCGGCGAGGCCGGGATCGGCAAAAGCCGCCTGATCGACGAGCTCACCTCGCTGGCGGACCAACGCGGCCATCTGGTGCTGCGAGGCCACGGCAGTGAGTTGGAACGCGACATCCCGTTCAACGCCATCGTCGACGCGCTGGACGACTACCTCGGCGCCGTCGACCCGGACCGGCTGCGCACGCTCGGCGCCGACCGGCTCGACGAGTTGGCATCGGTCTTCCCCGCGCTACGTCGGCTCGGCCGGGCCAGGACTGACACTTCCGAGCTGGACCGCTGGCAGGCCTACCGCGCCGTACGGCGGCTGCTCGAGCTACTCGCGGCCGAGCGGCCGCTCGTGCTGGCGCTTGACGACCTGCACTGGGCTGACACGGCATCGGCCGAGCTCGTCGCGTACCTGTTGCGCCGCCCGCCGGCGGCGGCGGTGCTGCTCGTGCTCTCCTACCGGCCGCGACAGGCGCCGGCCACGCTGCTCGCCGCGTTCGCGGGGGCGGCCGGTGTCCTGCCCGAGCCGGGTACCGCCGACACCGTCGCCCCCGCGGCCGCCACTGGGGCGACCGGTGCCGACGGTACGCAGATCCGCCTCGACGCGCTCTCCCGGGCCGACGCCGACCTGCTGCTGGGCCCGATCCGTGATCAAGTCGCCAAGGCCCGCTGGTACCGCCAGAGTGGTGGGAACCCGTTCTACCTGGAGCAGCTCGCCCGTTCCCGCTCGTTCCCGCCGCCGATCATCGCGATGGACCGCCCGGCCGCCGCCGTCCCCACGGGAGCGGAGGACGACGATCTCGACGATCTCGACGACGAGGTGCCGCCCGCGGTCGCGGCCGCCGTAGGGGCGGAGATCGCCGCGCTGCCCGTCGCGATCCGCCTGTTCGCCCAGGGCGCCGCCGTCGCCGGGGACACGTTCGACCCCGAGCTGGCCGCGGCCGCCGCTGGCCTGCCCCCGTCACAGACCGAAGGCGCCGCGGGTACGCCGACGCCCGCGGCCCAGCCCACCGGCTCCTCAGCTGACTTCTCCGCCAACACCAACGTCGACTCCAACGTCGACCTCAACGGCATCTCGTCGTTGGACGCCGTCGACGTCCTGATCAAGGCCGACGTCATCCGGCCGACGGAGCTGCCCCGCCGGTTCGCCTTCCGGCACCCCATCGTGCGTCACGCGGTGTACGTCTCGGCCGGCCCGGGCTGGCGGCTGGGCGCGCACGCACGCGCCGCCGCGGCGCTCGCCGCGCGCGGGGCGCCCGCCACCGCCAGGGCGCACCACGTCGAGCGGGCCGCGCTGCCCGGTGACGAGGAGGCGGTGACGCTGCTCGCCGCCGCGGCCGACGCGAGCCGGCTGCGCGCCCCGGCCGCCGCCGCCCGCTGGTACGACGCGGCCCTGCGGCTGTTACCCGCCGCGGTCGGAGAGATCGACCCGCGGCGCATCGCCCTGCTCGCCCGGCTGGCGAGCGCGCTGGACTCGAGCTACCAGCCGGAGCGAGCCCGCGACGTGCTCGACGAGATCCTCGGCCTGATCCCCTCGTCGCTCCCGGAGGAGCGCGCCCACGTGATCGCGCTGCGCTCGGCCGTCGACCACATGCTCGGCCGGCACGGCGAGGCCAGGGCCCTGGTGCTCGACGCGCTGGCGACGGCGGACCCCGCCACCCGCGAGGGCTGCCTGCTGCGCCTTCAACTGGTGATCGACCACTTCTACACCGGCGAGTACGACGGGATGCGCCGCTGGCAGCGGGAGGCCCATCCACTGGCCGAGCGGCTCGGCGACCCGGCCCTGCTCGCCGTCTCCACCGGGCTGCTGGCGGGCGCCGAATACATGGCCAGCGGCGTCGCCTCGGCCGACGCCGGCGCGACGGAGGCCGCCCGCCGCTACGACCTGCTGGCCGACGACGAGGTGCTGCCCCACCTGGCGATGCTCGCCTGGCTCGGCTGGACAGAGCTTTACCTGGAACGGTTCACCGACGCCGCCCGTCACCTCGACCGCGCGGACTCGCTCGCGCGGCGGCGGGGCCGCGGCGCCACCCTGGCCATGGCGGCGGTCGGCCGGGCGACGCTGGCCGGCTGGCGCGGCCAGGTGCCGGAGGCTGCGCGTCTCGCCGACGAGGCAGTCGAGTCGTGCCTGCTCGCGCCGCACCTGCCGTTCCTGTCCTGGGCGCTGGCGGTGCGCTGCTGGACGGCGACGCTGGCCGGCGACCTGACCGAGGCGCTGCGGCTCGGCGCGCACGCCGTCCGGGTCGCGCACCCCGAGACCGACGCCGTCTCGGTGCTCGCCGGCTCGCACTACGCGGAGGCGCTGGTCGAGGCCGGCCAGCCGGACCGGGCGATCGACGAGCTGTTCGCCGCCACCGGCGGCCCGGACCTGCCCCGCGTCGAGGAGGCCTACCGCCCCTACTGGTATGAGCTGCTCACCCGGGCGGAGCTCGCGAGGCGCGACCTGGACCGCGCGGGCCAGCGCCGGCCCGTGCTCGGCGCGCCGAGCCCGCCGGAGCCGGAGCCGGGGCCGAGACCGGGGCGCCCGCCCTCGAGGGCGGGTGTGGCCGGCCTGACGGCGGACAACGGCGTCGACGGGGTGGCCGCGGCGGAGCGCTGGGCCCGGCGGGCGGAGCGCGCGGCGGCGCACGCGGGCGGCGGCCTGCCCGGGCGCACGGCCTCCGCGTTGCGCGCGCGGGCCGCCGTGGAGCTCGCGCGCGGCGACGCGGCCGCGGCGACGAAGGCCGCGCTCGCCTCCGCCGCCGCGGCCGAGCGGGCCGGTCTGCCGATCGAGTCCGGGCGGTCGCTGACGCTCGCGGGACGGGCGCTGACCGCCGTCGGCGACACCGCGGCGGCGATCGGCGAGCTGCGGCGGGCCGAGTCCCGGCTACGGGCGGCCGGCGCTCGGCGACCCGGCGACGAGGCGGCCCGCCTCCTGCGCCAGCTCGGCGAGAAGGTTGCTCGTGGCGGGCGCCCCGGGGGCTCCTGGCGTCCCGCCTTCCGCCAGGTGGGCGGGCCCGGCGCCGGCGACGGGCTGACGGCTGGCACCAGCGGCACCAGCGGCACCAGCGCGGGCACGCTGGCCGCGGTCGGCGTCACGTCCGCCGGTGCCGCTCAGGCAGGCGCCGGTAACGACGGGACGGGCACGGCGGCCGCGCGGCTGTCGGCGCGCGAGCGGCAGATCGCCGAGCTGGTGGCCGCCGGCCAGACGAACAAGCAGATCGCCGCCGAGTTGTTCGTCAGCGAGAAGACGGTCGAAAGCCACGTGACGAAGGTGCTGGCCAAGCTCGGCGTGCCTTCCCGGGCCGCCGTGGGCGCCATCCTGCGCTTCTGACGCCTCCCCTAGGCTGATCCCCGACCACCAGGCGCCGCCCCGTCGCGGTGACCACGACGCGTCCGAGCCGCCTCGCCGCCGGGACTCGCGACCGGCCATGACAGATCCGCGTCACCTGCTTGACGGCCAGGACCCGGGTGGCGCGATGATCCGACGGCGGGGTTCCGGCCGACGCGTGGGATGCGCTTAGGCGCATTGGGAACCAGGGTTTCTCCCGATGTTCTGGTCGGGAGTAGTAGATCAGGCTGAGCCTGGTGGTGGGGGCGTCGGGCGTGGCCACGCGCGCCGGGCGTCCCCACCAATCGGGGAGCCGGAAACGGGGGCGTGAGCATGGACACGCGACGCCGTTCCGGCCTGGAACGGAGGCCACATGTCGATGCCTGAGCCCGCCGCGGGACCGGCCGCACCAGCGCGGCGCGGGTTCGCGACCGGCGGCACGGGCCTCGCCGGCGCGCTGCTCGTCGGTGCCGTGATCGCAGTAGTTCTCGGGGTCTACGGCCGGGAACACGAACCGGCGCGGCGCCCCCTCTACACGCTCGGTTTCTCCTCGCCACTGCCCATGAAGGCGTGGCTCACGACGGTGGTCCTGGCGCTCGTCGTCGTGCAGCTGCTCACCGCCCTGTGGATGTGGGGACGGCTACCGGGCGTCGGCTCGGCCGGGCCCGGGGTCGCGATCGTCCACCGGTGGAGCGGGACGGCGGCCTTCGTCGCCACCCTCCCGGTCGCGTTCCACTGCCTGTGGGCGCTCGGCTTCCAGACCGCGGAGCCCAGGGTCGTCGCGCACAGCATCGCCGGCTGCGCGTTCTACGGCGCCTACGCGGCGAAGATGCTCGGGCTTCGAGTGAAGAGCCTGCCCGGCTGGGCGCTGCCGGTGCTCGGCGGCCTGGTTCTGACGGCGCTCGTCGTGCTCTGGCTGACCGCGTCGCTGTGGTTCTTCACCCGCTCCGGCATTCCTCATGTCTGATCACCGGATCGGGCTCCTGGTGCGCGCGAGGCCTCGCCAGCGCGGCGGCCAGGTGCCCGGCGATCCGCTGGCACGGGCCGCCGCGGGAGGCTCCCCCGCCCGGACTGCGCCAGGTATGACCGCACCAGCCGTAACGAAGAAGGGCTGAGATGACGCAGGACGTCTCCGCGCCGGCCCAGCCAGCGGCGCTCACCCGGCGGGCCATCCCGGCGGTGGTCGTCATCGCCGGCGCCGCCGCCGGCTTCGCCGTCGCCAAGGGCCACGACGAGAGCGGGACCGGCCCCGGCGCGAACGCGGCCGGCGGCGCCCCGCCGGCCGGTGGGGGTGGCGCCGGCGCCGCGGGTGGCGGCGGCACCCAGCTCGCCACCCTCGACCAGGTGCCGGCCGGCGGCGGCCTGATACTGGACAGCGCCGGCATCGTGCTGACCCGGGACGCCGCGGGCAACGTGCACGGCTTCTCGACGGTCTGCACCCATCAGGGCTGCTCGGTCTCCGACGTCACGGACGGCACGATCAACTGCCCGTGCCACGGCAGCAAGTTCGACGTCTCCACCGGCGCCCCGGTCGCCGGCCCCGCCGGCAGCCCGCTGCCCCCGGTCAACGTCACCGTCCGCGACAACGCCGTCTTCGCCTCCTGATCCCTCGCCGGCCTCGGCGCGGCGCGGCGCGCCGGACCGGGCCGAGACCCAGGCCGAAGGCCACGCGACGATGGCGAAGCCTCGCGTGGCCGGAGGCCATCAGATACGACCCAGGCCGAAGGCCACGCGACGATGGCGAAGCCTCGCGTGGCCGGAGGCCATCAGATATGACCAGCCAGCGACCTGCCCGCCGTCCGGCTCCGCCACCCGCGAGGCCGGACGAACCCAGCACGAGAGGGGATCAGCGTGCCACCCGTCGCGCTGCGCGTCAGCACCCCGGCCGACGAGCTCACGCTGCCCGGTGACCGCCCAGCGGTCGTCGGCCGGTCAAGCGACGCGGACGTCGTCATCAACCATCCGAAGGTCTCGCGCCGGCACGTCGCGCTCGAGCCGACGCCAGAGGGCTGGGTGGCCCGGGACCTGAGCACCAACGGGATCTGGTACGACGGCCAGCGCGTCGGCTCCGTGCAGGTCAGCGGCGACGTGACGCGTCTGCGCCTCGGCGGCGCGGATGGCCCGGAGCTGGCGCTCACCGCCCTGGTACCGGCCGCCGCACCCCCGGCCGCGCCAGCCGAGCCCGACCTCGACGAGCTCGAGACCAGGCTCGCGCCCGGCGGCGCGCAGGGGCCGGCCCAGCGGACCGGCCGCGGGCCCGCCCCAGCAGCCACGCCCGGCTGGCCCGCCGGAGCACAGCCCCCAGCCGGCGTGCCGGCACAGCGGCCCGCACCCGCGCCCGCTCCGAGCCCGCGGCGCAAGCCGCCCCGCTGGCTGAGCACCGTGCCCACGCTGATCTGGCTGTTCTCCGCGGCCTTCGCCATCGGCGCCCTCGTCGCACTATCCTGACCATCCTCGCGACAGCGTCGCGCCCCACGACGGATGTCCCAGCGATGGCGACATCGCGCAGGGCGTCGCTGTCCAAGGACCGGAAGGGCGCAATGCGCAGGCACGACCCGCGGGTCCTGGGTGCCGGCCCCGCCACCGGGGTGGCGCCGAGGACCCGCGCGGACCGGTGGCGACTGCCGCGGCCCACGAGCAGAGAATGCGACCGCGTGACGCGGCTCTCACCACTGGGTGTGACGCGGCTGACTTAAGCCGGACATTCCCATGGCTGTTCCGCGGCTACGGGCGGTCACGTTCGGTGGTGAGCGGAACGATTCTCACCAGTTCTTTAATCGCAGCGGCCGGGGCGTACCGCCTGTTAGCCCATCTGCCAGTTTACCGTCTGACCTGTCGGGTGGTATCGCCGTTTAGGAAGGGTCGATATGAAGCAGGACGCCGCACCCCAGGCCGAACCGACCAAAACCTTGGTGAGGCCGGCCAGTCTCACCCGGCGAGCGACGGTCCCGCTGATCGCCGTCGCCGTCGGCGCCTCCGGATACCTGGTGGCCGCCTGTTCCAGCTCCTCCGACGACGCCTCCGACTCGCCGGCCACCGGCTCCGCGACCTCCAGCTCCGCGGGGACCCCGTCGGCCGCGGCCACCGACACGGGCACGGCCGGCGGCGCGACCACCGGCTCCGGCGGCACCCAGCTCGCCACCCTCGACCAGGTGCCGGCCGGCGGCGGGCTGATCCTGCAGGACAGCAAGATCGTAATCACTCGTGGCACCGGCACCGACGTGCACGCCTTCTCCGCCGTCTGCACCCACCAGGGCTGCGTCGTCGCCAAGGTCGCCGACGGCACGATCAACTGCCCCTGTCACGGCAGCAAGTTCGACGCATCCACCGGCGCCCCCGTCGCCGGCCCCGCCCCCAGCCCGCTCGCTCCCGTCGCCGTCACCGTCCGCGACAACGCCGTCTTCAAGGCCTAAGGCGGTCCCGTGACCGAGGCGCTCCGCGCCTCGGTCATCGGGCGCCGTCCAGGGCGGCCCGGTCTGGCTCGAACGGTTCGGCTCTCGCGTGACTCGGCCAGAGGAAACACCGTGGCCGTTGAGCGGGGGCGGCACTGACAACCCCACCGATCATGGATCTGACCATGATCCGGTGGGGTTGTCGGTGTCCTGGCTCCGAACAGAACCGCACCCCCAGGCCACACCGATCCATCCATGGGTTCTGGCGCGCAGGAAGCCGGATCCGCCGACGCTGGGGCCACGGGCCGGACCGGCCGGGAGGACCAGCGGAGGAAGACGGCGGCCAGCCCGGCTACCGACCGTAGTAGTCCGGGCACACATCATCTGCGCCAGGCCAGCCACCGCCGACGGCGATACTTTCGCGTAACGCATCGCGGGATTCAGGTGCGCGAAACCTGTTCGTCACTTTTCGGCGCTCCCGAAATATATGACCACGACCCGTGGCGCCGCGGCCACGGCTCCCGGGGCCTCTCACACGCTCGCCGCGATGTGTGACACAGGTCACACTCCCCGCGCGCTTTCAAGCCCCTTGAGAACTTCGCCGCTGACGTGCGAACATTTCGGTCAACCCCCCGCCCACAGGTGCCCGCGCCGTCGCGTCGCACCTAGGTCCGGTCTGGGCCAATTCAGTTTTTCGCGCGCCGACAGGCGCGTGCTTCGTGCTGTCTTCACCACGGGCGGATGCTGACGGGTCGCATGAACAAGGTTGAGACTGTCGTCATTAACTGGAAACGTCCAGGCAATGTTGAACGGGTCGTGAACGCGCTCCGCGCGCAGTCCACCCCGTGCACCATCACGGTTTGTGACACCCATCTGGAAGATGACTACGCGCTACCGATGTCGGTGCTGGACAACGCCGACAGGGTCTACCGATGGGGGCACAACACCGGCCCGTACTCGCGGTTCGTGCCGCTGGCCGCCTACGACCACGAATACACGTTCTTCATCGACGACGACATGCTGCCGGGGTCCCGCTGCGTAGAGCACTTCGTCTCTACCGCCGAGACGCTGCCCGGCTTCGGCTCGATCGGCCAGATGGGCAGGATCGTCCCGCCGGACGGCGTCTACAAGGCGCGCAACGTCGCGCGGCTCCCCAGGCCGCGCGAGATCGACATCCTGGTCCGCGGCTTCTTCGTCCGCACCCGCAACCTGCACCATGTGGCCCAGCTGCGCTGGCTGATGAACTACACCGAGGAGCAGGTCCCCGAGGACGACATGCTGCTCTGCGTCGCGATGCGGCTGTGCGCCGGCCTGCGCAACTACCTGACGCCGGCCAGCCCCGACCCCGAGACGCTCATGAACCGGACAGAGCTGCCCGACCCGCACGCCCTGCACCGCAGGCCCGACCACATCAGGCGCCGCATCGACTTCATGCTCGCCGCCAGGGCGATCGGCTGGCTCCCCGCGATCCCGGCGCCCGCGGTCCCCAGACAGCTGACCGGCACCGAGAGGACAGGCGCCAACGGCACGAACAGCACCTCCGCTGCCGGCCAGAACGGCCAGAACGATGGGAACGGAAATCACGGCGCCACCCCGACCACCCGCCTGCCGTCCACCGTCCCGCGCAACGGCCACGCGAACGGGAACGAGAAGACGCTGACGGGCTCGAACGGCAACGGCCGTGCCCTGCCCCTGACGGCCGAGTTCGCGCTTCCGAACGGCAATGGCCATCCGAACGGCAATGGCCATCCGAACGGCGACGGCCATCCGAACGGCAACGGGAAGGCGGCCCAGAACGGCCGTGGCAAGGCCTCGGTGAACCGCGGCGTGCTCTATCTGGCACTCGGCGAGAACTACACCCAGCTCGCGACCGACAGCGCCCGCACGCTGCGCCTGCACGGCTATGACGGCCCGGTACGCGTCGTCACGGACGCACCCAGTCACGATCTGGTCGACCTGGAATGCGAGACGCTCGTCGTCGGCAGCCTTCCCGGCGGGTTCGCGTCCCGCTTCCACAAGACCCAGCTGTACCGCTGGTCGTTCCAGCGCACGCTCTTCCTCGACGCGGACACGATCGTCATCTCGCCGATCGAGGAGATCTGGGAGATGCTGCGCGGCCACGACATGGCGATGGCCCCGGACATGCACTCGTACGTCGCGGACGTGATCGCGCACAGCGTCAACGACCCCGCCCGGCGGGCGCCGGAGTACCAGCTGATGTCCGACCTCGGACTGGTCGACCGCCGTTACTACAACAGTGGCGTCATGCTCTTCGACCAGAACGGTCGCACGGGGAAGATGTTCAACCAGTGGCACCAGGAGTGGAACCGCTTCGGCGGCGAGGATCAGCTCGCCCTCGTCCGCGCGATCGCCACCACCGGGACGCGGGTGTCCCCCCTCGACTCCGCCTGGAACCGCAGGCCGAAGGCGTTCTCATCGGTTAATGAGGCGCGCTCCGCCGGCGTTCGCATCCTGCACTTCCTGTCCCGCCAGCGTTCCCTACTGAACGACGCCTACCTGGGCGTCGTCGCGGAGTACCTCGGCTAACGGAGTACCTCGGCTAACGGAGTACCTCGGCTAACCCGGGCGCGCGACCCCAGACCACGACAAGATCAATGTAGCGGGCCGGTGGGGAGCTCCCGCTCATCGGCCGACGCACTGAACGGGCAGTTCCCGGGATTCGTCGCGACGGGAGTTCCGTCCAGCGCGCAGTGCCGAAAATGCGGCTGGGCACGGCTCGGGGACACCAGCCGCGTGCCGGTGGCTGGCACCCGGGCCGCCGGCCCGACCGCCTGCACCGGCACCGGCACCGGGGCAGGGACGGCCGCGCGCCGCGGGTTGCGGACACCGGCGGCCGCGATCAGACCACCGACCGCGCACACGGCGGCGGCGAGCCAGATCGCGGTGCGGAAGCCATGGCTGAAGGCGTCCGCGTCCAGGTAGGCGGCACCGCTGAGCCCCGCCGCGGCGGGCAGCACCGCGACGGCGAGCAGCTGGGCGGTGCGGGCGACGTCGTTGTTCACCGCGGAGGCGACGCCGGCGTGCTCGGCGGGCGCCGCGCCGAGCGCGGTCGACGTCAACGGCGCGACCGTCGACGCCAGGCCCAGGCCGAGCACGCTGACGGCTGGCAGCACGTCGCGCAGGTAACCGCCGCCGTCCCCGGCGCGCGTGAGCAGAGCGAGCCCGACGGCGGCGAGCAGCGGCCCGGCGGTCATCTGCAGCCGGGGACCGATCCGGTCGGCGAGCGCGCCGGAGCGGGCCGACAGCGCCAGCATGATGATCGTTACAGGCAGCAGCGCGGTGCCCGCCTCAATCGGTGAGTAACCGGCGGACTGCTGCAGCTCGATCGGCAGCAGGAACAACGCGCCGCCGAGCGCCGCGTACACCGCGAAGGTCACCAGGTTCGCCGCCGTGAACTGCCGGGAGGCGAAGAGGCTCGGCGGGAGCATCGGGGCGCGTTCCCGCCGCTCGACGACGACGAACCCGGCCAGCAACGCCGCGCCGGCCACGAGCAGCCCGATCACAGTGGGCGACGTCCAGCCTCGGCCCGGCCCTTCGATCAGCCCGTAGGACAGCCCGACCAGGCCGAGCGTCACCAGTGCCGCGCCGGGCAGGTCGATCCGCCTTGGCGCTGCCGGGTCGGTCGACTCCGGCACGTGTCGCGCCGCGACCACCATCACCGCCACGGCCAGCGGCAGGTTGATGAAGAAGATCAGCCGCCAGGACACGGCGCTGACCAGCCAGCCACCAAGGAACGGCCCGACAGCGGTCGTTACCCCCGAGAGGCCCGACCAGGCGCCGATCGCTCGCGAGCGGTCCCCCTCGGCGAAGGACGCCTGCAGGATCGCGAGGCTGCCCGGCGTCAGCAGTGCCCCGCCGACCCCTTGTAGCGCCCGCGCACCGACCAGTACGGAGGAGTTCGGCGCGAGCCCGCACAGCAGCGACGCGAGCGCGAACCAGCCGACGCCCAGCAGGAACACCCGTCGCCGGCCGTACCGGTCACCGAGCGAACCACCGACCAGCAGCAGGCCGGCCAGGGTGAGCGTGTACGCGGTGACGACCCACTGCAGCGTGGCAAGGCCCGTTCCGAAGTCGCGCCCGATGGATGGCAGCGCCACCCCGACCGCGGTCGCGTCGATCGAGGCCAGGCCCGAGCCGAGCACGGTCGCGAGCAGCACCCATCGCCCGCGCGCGGACGCCACCACCAGATCGCCCGCCCGCCAGGCCTCGGCCGGCGGACCCTCTGGGACCGGCCCGCCGGCCGGGTCCGGACCGCCGTGCCGGGTAGGTCGCCGCGGCGGTGGTCCGGTCGGCATAGCAGAACCCTACGTCCGCCGACCGGCCCGGTCGCCTGGATCGGACCATGAGGTCGCCGATGGTGCCTCCTGGTCGTCTTCCTGGCCCCGGAGGGCGCGGACCGTCCAGCTGATGCGGGTGTCGGCCACATCGCGGCGTTCTTCCAGCACTCGCAGCAGAACCAGGAGGAAGAGAGTGCCCAGCGCCAGCAGCAGCGCCAGCATGAGTGTCACCAGATAGAAGTCCGTCACGGCCGGTACCTCCGGGTTCCTGCATTCGTTTTCAGGCGCTGCCGCCGCGGCTGGCATCTGACTGGCGCCAACCGCTGTGGCGGGTTGTGGATTAGTGCTTGTCGCCGCTGCGCGGTCCATAGGAACGGACGGACACCGGTGCGTTGCACACCTCGGCGACGAGATCCGGCCACTCGTCCGGTCCCGGCGACGTCTCGTCGAGGACCGGCCGGGCCCGCAACAGCTGGCGGGTGAGCGCGGCCGACCGGTCCAGGTCGCCGGCCGGCCCCGGGATCAGCCGGTCGATCCGCCGCGCCGCCGCGCCCGGGCACGACATGCCCGCCGCGTCCCGGGTGTCCGCGCCCGCCGAGCTGTCAACAAGGTCCATGTCGTCAGGCTGATGGATCGGCATTGCCCCGATATCGGCACAGTCGGAGAAGCGGCCACTCCCGGGTGTCGTGTCCGCGACGTCGTAGGCCCCGCACACCCGCAGCGGGTGGCGGGCGGGGGCGTCGACGTGGGTGAGCGCGACCGCGTCGACCCCGCCGGCGACCTCGACGGCGTACCGGTGGGCGACCGCGTCGAAGTGCCCGGCCCGGAGCGCCCCCTGCCAGCGGCCCACGCCGTTGTACCGGTCCGGCAGCGCCGCGGTCAGTGCCGCGTCCTCGCTCACCAGCGGGCCGGCGCCGTGCCGGGTGGTGAAGGTCCGCAGCACCCCGAGGCGCGTGACGTCGCCATCGTCCACCCCGGCGTCACGCAGCAGCTTCTCCGCGTTCGCGAACGTCGTCGTCGACCAGGTCGTGAACGGGTGAAAGCCGTGCCACTCGTCGAGCAACACGCCCTGCGCCCCCTCGAAGACGACCGGGTCGGCACGCAGCAACTCGGCTACGTGCCGGTCGTCGACGAGCCGCACCGTCCGCGCGAACTCGCCGAACACCTCGACGCAGTCCTCGACCGGCGGCGCCGGCAGCGGCCCGAGCTCCGACTCCAGCAGCGCCCGCAGCTCGCCGAGCAGCCGGCGCAGCCGGGCAGGGTGCACGCAGTCGCGCACCCGCGGCGCGTCGTCGGGGTAGGCGAGGGCGTAGGCGGCCGTCTCCCCGATCCCCATCCCGCACGACCCGTGCCGCCCGGAGCCGCGGGCAAGCTCCCTGGCCCGGTTCGCGGCCGCATGGTACGGCGTGGTGAGCAGCGCGTCCCCATGAACGGTGAGCGCCGCGAACGGGCTGGGTACGCCGATCGCCGCGAGATGCTCCGCCTCCGCCGCCAGCGCCAACGGGTCGACGAGCATGTATCGCGACAGGTGGGTCGGCACGCCGGCGAGCGTGCCCGCGCCGAACTGCGCGAAGGTGTGATGACGGCCGTCGTCGGTGACGACGTTGTGCGCCGCCTGCGCGCCGCCGTTGAACCGGACCACGGCCCCGACGGGCCGGCCGGCCGCCGCGGCGACCCGGCAGAGGTGGTCGACGACCGTCCCCTTGCCGGCGTCGCCGAAGCCGAGATCGACAACGATCGTAAAGTCGGGCCGCATCTCGGCTCCTTCCTTCCTGCATCGACCCTGAATCGGCGAAAACTTGTCAGAGGCGGGCGATGCCACCGTCGGGGTTGGCCGGGGGCCGGGCGCCGGCGGGGCGGATACGGGCCAGGGCCTTGCCGATCGGGGCGACGGCGGCGTCCGCGCCGAGGTCCCGCAGGTCGTCGAGGCCCTCGTCGAGGTCGATCGAGTCCTCGAGGATGCCGATCGTGAGCGCGATCGTCTCGCAGGCCAGGCCCAGGTCGTCCAGCTCGATCACCCGCTCGCCGAGCAGCGCCCGCCAGGTGTCGAGCACCGCGCTCTCCCCCGCGTGCGCGGCGCCGGCCGGGATGATGAAGAAGACGTGGTACATCCGCTGGAGCTCGGCGAGGATCTCCGTGGTGGGGATGCGCTCGCCCAGCCGGTCGCCGATCACGTCGCGGACCTGGCCGGCGTCGACCGCCTTGTACGGGTTCTCGTCGCCGATGATGAACAGGTAGCCCTTCCGGCCGCGCTTCTCGAGGCAGTCGATCGCGGTGTGACGCGCCATGAAGTACATGGCGAGCTCGTACGACTCCTTGACCTGGCCGCCGCCGCCACCCTCCAGGATGATGTTGCCGAGGTGCGCGTCCATCCGGTTGTCCGACTCGAACTGGCCGACCTGCAGCGGCACCCGGTCGCAGGTGGCGTCACCGATGGCGCCGAACATGATCTGCGGGTGCTCGACGTAGCCCTTGCGCAGCAGCAGGCCGAACAGCGCCGGCAGCTTGCTCTGCAGCTCGCGCGGCACCGAGCCCATCGAACCGGTGACGTCGAACAGCACCGAGATGGCGACCGAGGTCGGGTGCTCGTCCGAGTCGCGGCTCTCCCGCATCCCCACACCGCGCGGGTCGAGGTCCGCGTGGACCTTCATCGCCCGGCCGGCGTGGCGCATCCGGTCGCTGTAGTCGAAGGCGCTCTTGCCACTGCTGCGCCGGAAGCTCGCGGCCGCGTCGTAGACGTTGGTCGACCAGCTACCGCTACCCATGATGATCCTCCAGAAGGTAGAGAAAGGGATGGTGATGTTGATGGGGCCGATCCCGGGCCCGTGGGGGCCGGCGGGGCCGCGGGCGCGCGGTCAGCGCGTGGGGCGCGGCATCGTGAACGGGCGGAACCGGCGGGGGCCGTACAGCCGGCCAAGCAGGTCGTCGAGCTCGCCGAGCAGCTGCCACGCGTCGTCCGGCCGCATGGACGGGGCCGGCAGCAGGCAGCCGCCGAGGAACCGGCGGATCGGCGCGGGCACGCCGGCGCCGAGCCGGGCCGGGTCCGGGCTGCCCAGGAGGTAGGACACGCAGCGGGTGGCGAGGGCGAGGTCGGTGGCCGCGCCCGGCGGCTCGCGGCGCGCCACCTCCGGCGGGTACCAGTCGGCGTACGCCGCCACCAGCGCCGGGATCCGCCGGCTCGGGTCGTCGTCGCCACGACCCGGCCTCCGGGTCCCCCGGGCACCGACGGGACCGGTGCCGCGGTGCGGGCCGACGACCGCGCCCTCGGCCGGGTCCGGGATCGCGCTGTAGCACCAGTCGACGAGGACCAGGCCGTGCTGCTCAGGGTGGATCAGGACGTGGTCGGGCAGCACCGCCCCGTGCGCGACCCCGGCCCGGTGCGCGTAACCGATCGCGACGAGCAGCCGGCGCCACATCCAGACGGCATCGCGTGGGTCCACCCCGCCCGGGTAGGCGGCGCGCACCTGGGCCAGCGTCACGAAACCGTCGAGCCGGCCCAGCACGTTCGCCCGGCGGCCCGCGCCACCCTCCACCGGATCGGCGAACCTGCCGTTGTCGACCAGCCGCGGCACGTAGGGAGCGAACTTCGGGTCGCCCAGCCGGGCGACCCGCCGCAGCGCCGCCGCCTCGCGGGCGACCAGGTCGTCGTCGGCCGCCGAGCGGGCGATCTTCACGACGTATGGCGGGTCGTCGCCGTCGGCGGGCCCACCGAGCCCGCCGCCGACCGGGGCGGTCCGGGCCACCCGGTACAGGGTGGCGATGTCGCCGTCCGCGTACCGCTCGCCGACGGTGTACGCGAACCGGGCACCGCCCGCGTCGGCCGAGTCGCCCCTCGCCGCGGGCGCGCGCGGCGGGGCCCGGGGGGCGGGCGCGCGGCCCCCGGGGCTTCGCCGTTGTCGCGCGGCCGCGGCCGAAGACGACCGTGCCGGCCCGGTCGCGCCGCCGGATGCCCGGCGCGGCGCCCGCGGCCAGCTGGTAGGCCTCCCACAGCTCGGTGAGCCGGGCGAAGGCCCTGGCCGCGTCGACG
The DNA here is from genome assembly GCF_032027725.1 of Pseudofrankia coriaricola. Classification (NCBI taxonomy): domain Bacteria; kingdom Bacillati; phylum Actinomycetota; class Actinomycetes; order Frankiales; family Frankiaceae; genus Pseudofrankia; species Pseudofrankia coriaricola. The sequence continues at coordinate 35,993 of NZ_JASNFO010000015.1, forward strand.
CGCCGGGCCGCGGGAGCGACGTCCGGATGCGTCAGCCGGGCCATTGCCCGGTAGGCGCGGCGGGCCGCACGCAGCGCCGCCTCCGGCGAACGGCCAGCGGCCGGCTCGGCGGGGCCGAACAGCGCGCGCTCACCGAGGCCCTGCCGCAGCACCAGGTCGATCACCTCGTCGAACGAGGCGGGCTGCCGCGGGCCGTCCCCGCCAGCGCCGCCGCGGTCCGCTCCCGTCGCCGGGAAAGTGGTCGAGTCGGTGTGGGTCATCGTGGTTCCTCCTGCCCGGGACGCAGCAGCGCGGGGTGCAGCAGCCGGGCCGTGCCGGAGCGGTAGAGCCGGGCGCGCCGGCCGCCGCGGGCGCCGCCACGCGCGGTGGTGGCGCCGGTGTCCTCGACGAACCCAGGAGCGGAGAGCACCTTGCGATGGAAGTTGGGCGCGTGCAGCGGCTGCCCCCACACCGCCTCGTAGACCTCTCGCAGCTCGGTGATGGTGAACTCGGTCGCGACGAACGCGGTGGCCAGCGGCGTGTACTCGAGCTTGGAGCCGGCCCGTTCGAGCGCGTCGTCGAGGATCCGCGCGTGGTCGAATGCCATGTGGTCGCGATCGACGCCCACGACCGGAACCCAGGCAGCCGTCTCGGCGTCGCCACCGGCGGTCGGATCCGGTAGGTCGGGGGCAAAAGCGAGGTACGCGACCGAGATGACCCGCATCCTGGGATCCCGGCCGGGTGTTCCGTAGGTGCCGAGCTGTTCCAGGTACACCCTGGCGAGGCGGCGGTCGACCGCCCGCCGATCGGTGGACGCCGCGAGCCCGGTCTCCTCGGCGAGCTCGCGGACCGCGGCCTCCGGCAGGTCCTCGTCACGCCGCGCGCCGTCCGGCCCGGTCGCCGGGCGGACGAACCCACCCGGCAGGGCCCAACGTCCCACGAACGGCCGCTGGCCGCGCCGGACCAGCAGCACGTGCAGGGTTGGCACCGACTCGACGACTCGGATGGTCAGCGCGACGACGTCGACCGTGACGGCGATCGGCTCGTAACGTCGCGGGTCGTAGGCGGACAGGAACGCCGCCTCCGCCGCGTCGTCGTCCGTGCCGAGGACGACCGCCTGCCGCTCCGGCCCAGTGCCCGCCATGGTTCTCCCAAAGATCGAACGAGGAGTTCTACTCAAGTCGAGTAACTCTCAGGTCGAGTAGTTCTCAAGTCGAGAATTTCTGAAGTTGAGAAGAACATAGCTCACAGATCCCCACCCGCCAAGGGGTTTTGTCCTGGACCCGACACGTCCAGGGAGTCGGTGCAGACGGCAGAGCAGGGGGCAGAGCAGGGGGCAGAGCAGGGGGCAGAGCAGGGGGCAGAGCAGGGGGCAGAGCAGGGGGCAGAGCAGGGGGCAGAGCAGGGGGCAGAGCAGG